>JAITMU010000219.1 GCA_031277195.1 Gallionellaceae bacterium
CTGATCCGCAAGGCCGCCGAACAAGGCGCGCAAGCCATCGCATCCATCGCCAAACTCAATCGCGGAAACCTGCCTTACGATGTCGTCATCATCGGCGCGGGACCGGCGGGCTTGTCTGCGGGGCTCGCCGCGCTGGAAAAGAAACTGAACTTCGTCGTGCTCGAACAGGAAACCTCGCTGGGCGGCACGATCTACCACTACCCCCGCAACAAAATCGTGATGACCGCGCCGTTGCGTCTGCCCATCATCGGCCAGGTCGAGATGCGGGAAATCAGCAAGGAGAATCTGCTCGCATTCTGGGATGACGCCTTGCAGCGCGCGGGGCTGACGCTCCATCTGGGCGAGCGCATGGAAACCATCGAACCTGCGGGTGACGGCTTCATCGTCAAAACCGCCGCGCAATCCTACGCAACGCGCGTCGTGCTGCTCGCCATCGGTCGTCGCGGCACGCCGCGCAAACTCGATGTGCCCGGAGAAGACCTGCCCAAGGTGACGTACAGCCTGACCGACGCCAGCCAATATCACGGCCAGCGCGTGCTGGTGGTGGGCGGCGGCGACAGCGCGCTGGAAGCCGCCATCGCCCTCGCGGAGGAAGCAACCGTCACGCTCTCCTATCGTGGCAACGCCTTCAGTCGCGCCAAACCGAAGAATCGGGAACGACTGCAAACGCTGGAGCAACAGGGACGCATCACGACGCTGCTTCAGTCCGAAGTCAAATTGATCCGCCCCGACAACGTTGTGCTGGAACAAACCGGCACGCCGCTGGAAATCGCCAACGACGCCATCATCATCTGCGCGGGCGGCGTCCTGCCGATGCCGTTTTTGAAACAGATCGGCGTCGCAGTGGAAACCCGTCACGGCGAGGCTTGAACCGCGCCTGTCATGGATTTTTTTCATACTTGCTGAGAGTTAATGCTGTTGAGGAGCGCAGTCTGAAGGGAACGTCTTAAATGCGACTTAAAGCGGTGACGGGGGAAATTTTCCCCTCACCCTGCCCTCTCCCCGCAAGCGGGGAGAGGGGAAAAGCGGAAGCGTTGGAGCAAACATTCCCTCTCCCCGCTTGCGGGGAGAGGGTAGGGTGAGGGGCAGCCCCCTTCCCTCCCCCTCCCCCACACAAACCAACCGCTTTTGAACCAAGTCCCCGCGCGAGTATCATATCGACCATGAAAACCCGCCTGTTCTGCGCGCTTTGCGCGTTACCGTTGCTGTGTTTTGCGGATGGTCTGCCGGATCTCGGCGACACGTCGCAGGCGCTCATTCCGCCGCAGCAGGAGCGCGCGATCGGCGAGCAGATCATGCAGGAAGTCCGCGCCGACGGCAGTTATCTCGACGACCCCGAAGTCAATGATTACCTGAACCAGCTCGGCTACCAGTTGGCGGCCAACAGCACCGAACCCAGTCTGGGTTTTGAATTTGCCGCCATCAACGACAGCGCCATCAATGCGTTTTCGCTGCCCGGCGGTTTCATTTTCGTCAACACCGGTCTGATTCTGCTCACGCAAAGCGAATCCGAGCTTGCCTCGGTGCTGGGGCATGAAATTGCGCACGCGACGCAGCATCACGTCATCCGCATGATCGCGGGACAGAAAATCGATTCGCTGGCGGCGCTGGCGTCATTGGCGCTGGCGATTCTGGCGGCGCGCAGCAATCCCGACATGGCGCAGGCCGCCATCATCGGTTCGCAGGCGGCGAGCATCCAGCGGCAACTGAATTTTTCGCGCGACAACGAACGGGAAGCCGACCGGCTGGGGCTGACCGTGCTGCAAAAATCCGGCTTCGACGCCTACGCCATGCCCGCGTTCCTGCAACGCATGCAGAAAGCCTCGCGCCTGTTCGACAGCGGCGCGGTGCCGTCCTATCTGCGCACTCACCCCGTCACCAGCGAGCGCGTTTCCGACATCGCCAATCGCGTGCAGAACACAAAGTTCAAACTGGTGGAAAGCAGTCTCAGCTACTATCTGGTGCGCGCGAAAATACAGGCCACGCAAAAAACGCGGCGGGAGGCGCTGGCTTATTTCGACGACGCAGTAGCCACGCAAAAGGGCAATCAAATCGCGCAACGCTACGGGTTAACGCTGGCGTTGTTGCGCAACGACCAGCCGCAACGCGCCGCAGAAACTTTCGAGCCGCTGAAAAACATGGTCACGCAAAATCCGATGATTGCCACGCTGGCGGGCGAGGTGCGGCGGAAAAACGGCGACGATAACGCGGAATTGACGGCGTTCTATCGCAGCGCCCTGCAAAATTTTCCGCAACATCGCGCGCTGGTTTACAACTATGTTGATCTGCTGCTGGACACGGGACGCAATGCCGATGCGCTGAAGCTGCTGAATACGCAAATCCTGGCGCATCCCGATGATGCTGACCTGTATGACCGGCAAGCGCGCACCTATGCCGCAATGGGCGACCGGCAGCGGGAACATCATGCCTTGTCGCACGCCTACGCACTCATCGGCGCGCTGAACGAGGCCGTTCTTCAGCTTGAACTGGCGAAACGGGCAGGCAAGGATTTTTATCAGTTGTCGGAGATTGAAAGCGAGCTGAAGCAGTATCGGGAAATTCTGGACGCGCTGAAGGAGGAGCAGGGGAAATAAGGCAGTCATTCCCTCTCCCCGCTTGCGGGGAGAGGGTGGGGTGAGGGGCTGTTTTCCCTGCCCCCCATTTTCCCCTCACCCTAGCCCTCTCCCCGCAAGCGGGGAGAGGGAATTAAAACCTTATTCCTTCTTGCACGCCCCCGCCGCCAGACAAGTGCTGCTGTCATCCACCTCCCACATGACATTCAAACTGCCGTCCTCGCCGGTGGCGAGTGAAGGTTTCAGCACATAGGTCAAATCGTCGAGACCGGCTGTCGCGCTCGCGACGATGGTTCCCGATGCGATGGTGTTGTCGATCACCACGCTGGCGAGTTTGCCGCTCGCCGGTGGCGCGTCGGGAATGCCGAACGCGCCCAGCGCGACGGCAGCGGAAATCGCCGGATGGTCGCCGCTGACTTCCACGCAGGTGTTGTCATAAACGCATTTTTCGATGGCGCGCTTGATCGGCGCAGTGGCGTCGATGATCTGCTGGAAATCCAGTTTCTTGCTGTGCGTTTGGTAAACCGGAAAGAGCACAATGCCCAGAATGCCGAGAATCACAATCACAATCATCAGTTCAAGCAGCTTGGCGCCTTGCTGTGTGCGCTTCATTCCCCACTCCCTTCTCGAATTTCAGGCTACAGGATACAGGGTTCCGCCTGAAACCTGTATCCTGTCGCCCCTATGAGCCGAACCTGGAAAGACCTCCAATCCCTGCTGCGCTTCGTCGCGGCGCGCTTCATGCGCGATCGGTGCGTGCAAATTGCGGGCAGCCTGACGTTCACCACCTTGCTGTCGCTGGTGCCGCTGATCACCATCGCGCTGACGCTGTTTTCCGCCTCGCCGATGTTCGATGAATTCGCCACCAACATCAAACGATTCATGCTGGCCAACATGCCGCACGGCACGGGCGTCAGAACCTTGACGCGCTACATCACGCAGTTTGCCGAAAGCGCGTCCCAGTTGACCGTGATCGGCATTGCCTTCCTCGGCGTGACGTCGGTCATGCTGATACAAACCATCGAGGACGCCTTCAACACCATCTGGCGGGTGACAAAGCCGCGCAAATTCGGACGGCGCATTCTCATCAGCGGCGCAGTGCTGGTGCTGATTCCGATTCTGGTCGGCGGCAGTTTGACGCTCACGTCCTGGCTCGTCGGCCTGTCGCTCGGCTATGCCAGCGCGATGCCGATGTTCAAAGTGATCCTGCTGAAAATCGTGCCGCTGATACTGACCACGCTGGCATTCACCCTGCTGTTCCACTTTGTCCCCAACCGCCATGTGCCGATGCGCCATGCCTTCATCGGCGGTCTGGCGGCGGCGATTGCGTTCGAGGCGATGAGCCAGGGGTTCGGCTATTACATCTCGAATTTCCCGACCTACAAACTGGTTTACGGCGCGTTCGCCAGCGTGCCGGTTTTCCTCATGTGGATTTATTTTTCCTGGATGGCCGTGCTGGCTGGCGCGCTGCTCGCCGCCTCGCTGCCCTACTGGCGCGGCTCACCAACCAATGACCCCTCATCCGCGCTGCGCTTGTATCAGGCGGTACGCACGCTGACGTTGATGGATGCCGGACAACGCGACGGCAACGCCCCCACCCTGCGCAAACTGGCCGCGCATTCGCGCATCGGCTTTGATGCGCTGGAATATATCCTCGACAAACTGACACAAGCCGGCATGGTGAAAAAACTCACCGGCAAAGGCTGGGGACTGGCGCGCAAAGCGGAAGACATCCCGCTCGAAGAACTCTACCGCGCGTTCGTGTTCGACCCCACCGCCCTGCCCGCATCGCTAAAAGACGCGCGCATCAAAGCCTGGTTCGACGAGACAGAAAAACGCGCGAGCGCGGGCGCAAAGACATTGCGGGATTTGATTGAATCGTAGGTTGTGAGCCCTTCGACAGGCTCAGGAGCAAACCGCAACATTGCCGCTTTACCGTCATTCCGAATGTTGGCGTGAGCTGTTGCGTTGGGGTTCGCTTCGCTCACCACCAACCTACAACCCCCATGCCAGCCATGTAGGTTGGCGGTGAGCGTAGCGAACCCCAACGGTCAACTTTCACGCTAACCTACCGAACTGATTAATTTGTCTATCGTTATTTCCGGCTAACCCATCCTTGTTGCACCCAATCGACAGCCTGCGTCATTTGTACTAACATCGCACTCAATATACAAACAAAAGGAAATGCCATGTCTCTACAAACAGAAACCGCGCTTCCCAAAGCCGCCCCCAGATCAGCTCGTCTGGGTTTGCGCACCACACCGGAACAAGAAACCGTCCTTCGACGCGCAGCCGAGGTTTCGCATAAGTCATTGACGGATTTTATTCTTGATGCCGCGTGTGAGGCAGCGGAACAGACCTTGCTCGACCAGCGTCTTTTCATCGTGTCCGGCAGTCAGTATCAAGCCTTGCTGGACATGCTTGATCGCCCGGAGTCCGATAACGCGGGTTTGGCCGCGCTCTTTTCCCGTCCGGCGCCCTGGGCAAACAGATGAATCTGACAGCCCCGCTGTCGCTCGCGCCGCATCATCAACTGGAAGGATTCGACTGCGGCAAACCTGCCCTGACGGCTTGGCTTGTTCGCCACGCGCGTCAAGCGCAGAGCAGCGGTTCCGCCAGAACTTTCGTTGTTTGCGATGGCGACCGCGTCGCAGCTTATTTCAGTTTGACCGTCGGCCAGATCGACACGCTGGAAGCACCGGAACGTGTGCGACGCGGTATGGGGCAATATCCCATCCCGGTTGTTCTGCTGGCAAGATTGGCGGTCGATGTCGCATACCAGGGGCAAGGCATCGGCACAGGAATGTTGCAGGACGCTATTCGACGCACGCTCAGCATTGCGGAACAAGCTGGCGTTCGAGCATTACTCACGCATCCCATCGATGCGCAGGCAGATGCGTTTTACCGCCGATTCGGATTTGAGCCTTCGCCTTTACAGGCACAGCAGTTGATTGTGTTACTCAAGGATGCGCGGAAGTATGCGCGCTAGACTCTGGGCATGCAGAGCGGGGCAAACGCCCCGCTCTGTTAGGCTTAGTAATCTAGCTTCACCGTGCAATAAACCCCCTTATCAAGGGCCTTATTGATTTGATCAATTCTTGCTTCGTCGGGGAGATTGCTAAATGATGATGCTGTCATTATCACCATTGATGCTAGTTGCTCACATGCTGGGTTTGGACTTTGGCGGAGTTGGTTTGCAATATTTTGCGCATAACGCATAACTGGATCGCTGGATGGGGTATCAGGTTGCTCTTGTTGTGGGTGCGACATCGCATATAGCGTTCCCCCTGCCTCGGGAATTTTCTGCTCCTGCGCTTTGCGGAGCCACGCTTCCGCCAGCACATCGTCCTTGGCAACACCTCTGCCCTTAAAATACGCCAAGCCGAGTTTGTATTGAGCCCAGCCTTCTCCCAGTTGCGCGGCCTTGCGGTACTCTTCCGCCGCCTTGCGGTACCACACCTCCGCCTGTGCTTCGTCCTTGACAACGCCCCAGCCATTGGAGTATGCCGAGCCGAGCTTGTCTTGGGGATAGTCAGAGCCAAAAAGGACATGCACATAGTCCGCATAGTCATGGTTCTGTTCCGCCGCCTTGCGGTACCAATGAAGCGCCGCTGCCTCCCTGCCTAACCCTTGCTCCGCAGCCTTGACATCAGAATCGCTGTAATTGAAACCAAACTGGTCTCCACCACCAAGCATATTGGCGAGTTCGAGTTGAGCCATTAAGTGCCCCTGTTCTGCTGCCTTGAGGTACCACTTTACCGCCCCCGCATTACTCCCCCACCTCTCCTCGGACTTCTTGGCCTTGATGTTCCAGTCGCCGAGGCGGCGTTGAGCCTCGGCATTTCCCTGTTCCGCCATGCTTTCAAGCGCCCCCATAGCGTCGTTGGGACCCCAGGCACTTTTTATAGGGGGCGAGTTCATTAGCTCGCGTCGCAAGCTCTCGGGGTCGAGTTTGCTTATGCGTTCCTCGCGTTCGAGGAGTTCGCGGTACTGCTTCGCCTCGAAATCAGGATCCTTGGTGTATCCCGCCATGCTTACAAGTACTTTCCAAGCGTCGGCGTGTCCTTGCTCCGCCGCCTTGAGTAGCCATACCACCGCCTGTGCGTCATCTTGGGCAACGCCGTGGCCGTTGTGGTACATCCTGCCGAGGTTTGTTTGAGCCTCGGGATTTCCCTGTTCTGCCGCCTTGCGGTACCACTCCGCTGCCTCTGCATCGTCCTTGGCAACGCCTTCGCCATTTTCGTACGTCACACCGAGATTGTTTTGAGCGCCAGCGTGCCCCTGTTCTGCCGCCTTGCGGAACCACGTCTCCGCCAGTGCATCGTCCACGGCAACGCCTAAACCATAGAAATACATATCGCCGAGTTTGTATTGAGCCTCAGCGTCTCCCTGCATCGCCGCCTTGTGATATTGATCCGCAGCATCGAGTAACCACGCTTTCGCCTGCGCATCATCCTTGGCAACGCATTTGCCCCCGGCACCATACGCCAGGCCGAGCTTGTATCGGGCGTCGGGATTTCCATCTTCCGCCGCCTTGCTCAAGTCTGCTAGTGATGTACCCGTTTTATCACAAGCGATTTCCAGTTCTGGGAGGTTCGTTGCGGTGTCATCACTTTTTGAGTTTGGCGCAAATGCAGCAGCCACAATACCGTACAGAAGCAGGCCTCCGAGTAACCCTCCGAACCCATACAGTATCTGGCCTTGAATTCCTTTCCCTTGTTTTTTAGCATATTTGAATGCGAAAGCGGCTCCGCCTATTGCGATTGCAATAGTTAACAGCCCAAGAATTGTTTTCATCTTGATCTCCTTCAGAGTGTCAGGCTATGTGCATGCGGGCTGGACTGAGCCACAGGCGATGTTTAACATACAGAGCCAGCCTCGTAGGCTGGGATGGAGTGAAACGTAATCCCAGCATTAGTCTTGGCGTACGTGGCTGGGTATCACCACACTTAATCCAGCCTACGTTAACCGGGCAAAGAAATCATCCCAATCTTTCTTGAATGCCTCAGCACTTTTATAGTCACTAAAGATGTCGTCTGGAGTATTGCAGTACGAGCGTTTAAAGACGACGCGACCACCGCTACGGAGAATCTCAGTTGCAGCCGAAGCAATGGAGAACCTGGCAACACTATTCTTTACAGCTCTGATGTCTTCTACGTCAGTGATATCAATTTGCAGTTCAATCATGTGCACTTTACTTTGTTGATCTCGTTTGTCTGAATGTGCAGCGACTGCACTTGTACCAATGCATGTTTGATGCGATACAGCAAACTGGGTTGCGCATAGAGTATTGGTCTTGGCCACATAGCTGGGTATTACTACGTTCTACCCAGCTTGTGTGGTTGGTTCACTCCTGTTTCATCTCGCTAACCGCACGAGCCAGGCAATACGGAATGACCGCAAGTGCCAAACCCATGGCAGCCGCAGCCGCTTCTTGAGGCGCACTTTTCGATGCAAAAATCCCAATGAGCGCCATCAAACCACCAAGAACGGAGCCAACAACTGTGATAATCCACAATATTTTCTTTATCTGCGAAATTTGCGCACTGCTGAGATTTAAATCGCTCATATACTCCTCCCTATATTTATTTTGATTACACCAAGTGGATGGTTGCGGCGTTGCGTTCCAATGACGGCAGTACGCAAAACCACCAGGCCGTTCCACATTAGCGGGGACTGTAAGTTAAAATGCCCCGCTCCGTAATTGTGGTTTCCACGGATAAAAATTGCGGGAACTACGGAGATGTCGCCTTGCCATTCGTAAAACGCCCCATCCCATGAAACACCCGACTTATCGGCTGGCCGGTCTCGGCCTGTTGGCCTGGCTTGTGTCAAGCGCGCTGGGGAGTTTGATCTGGCTTCGCGTTGCGCTGGGTGATGTGCGGGCGGATTTTGAGCGCAACGGACAGTTGCTGGGGCAGACGCTGACCCAGCGCCTGAATGAAAATGAAGCGGTGCTGCATGGCTTGGAGGCGTTGTTTTCCGCGCTGAATACGCTGGATATTGATGCGACCCATCGCTATGCCGGACAGATGCTCTCCCGTTATCCGCATTTGTATACGGTGGGCTATCAGCCGCGCGTGGCAAAAAATGAGTTGCCCGCGTTTGAACAAGAGCAAAGAAAGGTGTTTGGCGCGGATTTTTATGTCAAGGATTTTGGCCTGGC
>JAITMU010000221.1 GCA_031277195.1 Gallionellaceae bacterium
AACCGAGGGAGAACCGCTGTTCGACGAAGAAGGCAAGGAAACCAAGTTGCTGGAAAGCTCCGTGGAATTCCTCCGCTGGTTCCACGCCCAGATGGAGCGTTCCCGCGAATTCACCAAGCGCCTTGCCGAGCTTGAATTGCTGGTTCCCAGAAATATCCAGATGCAGCGCGGCGAGGAAAAACCCGAAGTTTTCGACGGATTTTTCATCATCGACGAGGAGAAGCTGCGCGGTTTGAAGGATGAGCAGGTGCTGGAACTGTTCCGCAACGGCTATCTGTTTTTGATTCACGCGCATTTGTGTTCGTTGAGCAACGCCGACCGGCTGTTGCGGATGCGGGTGGACAGACTGGCTGCGGCTACGGCATCAGCAGCTTGACCACCGCCAGCGCCGACATCGCCAGCGTGATGTTTTCGAACACGCGCTGGTTGATACGCGCGATGATCCAGCGCCCGCACAGCGCGCCCGCCGCCACGGCGGGCAGCAGCCACAGGTTCAGCCACAAACTGTCCTGAGTGATCAATCCGAGGTGCAGCGCGAACGGCACCTTGATCCAGTTGATCGCAAGAAAAAACGCCGCCGCCACGCCAAAAAATTCCAGTTTGTCCAGCCGCATCGCCAGCAGGTACAAGACCATCACCGGACCGGCTGCGTTGGCGATCATCGTGGTGAATCCCGCGAACAACCCCATTGCCGCGCCGAACCAGACCGGCGCGCGCGTCGCAAAGTCATTGTCGCGGTTCCGCTGACGCCATAGATGCATGGCCAGCATCGCTGCGATGATCGCGCCGACCAGCCGCGCGGCTTGCTGATCGTCGATGCGCCCCAATGCCAGCCAGCCCAGCATCACGCCCGTCACCGCCCAGGGCAGCAAACGCCCGACATGCCGCCAGTCCAGATGCTTGCGATAGACGAAAAACGCAAACAGGTCGGCGAAAATCAGCAGTGGCAACACCACGCCGGTGGCGATTTTCGCGGGCATCAAATTGGGCAGAATGCTCACCGCCAGCAACGACACGCCCGGCAATCCGGTCTTGGAAAGACCGAAAGACGCCGCAGCCAGAAGCAGCAAAAGCCATTGCCAGAAAGAGAAATCCATAAGACGCAAGTTTAAAGCGTCGCGTGTGAATTTACTTGCGTCTCCAAACTTACGTCTTACGTCCCCTTCCCATCATCAGCTAGAATGCCCCAACTCCATTATTCGGACATCCTATGGTTCCGCATCTTTCCACCGCCCTCACCGGCCCGCTGCTTGATCTTGAGCGTCGTATGCTGGGCGCGCAGCCTGCCATCGAGCATTGGTTTCGCTCGCAATGGCAGGAGCACACGCCGCCGTTTTATTCCTCGGTCGATTTGCGCAACAGCGGTTTCAAGCTGGCGCCGGTCGATACCAATTTGTTCCCCGGCGGTTTCAACAATCTCAACCCGGACTTTCTGCCGCTGTGCGTGCAGGCCGTGCAGACGGCCATCGAGAAAAACTGTCCGGACGCGCGCGGCGTTTTGCTGATCCCTGAGAATCACACGCGCAACCAGTTTTATTTGCAGAATGTCGCGCAGCTTGTGCTGATTTTCAAGCAGGCCGGATTGCGCGTGCGCATCGGCAGTCTGTTGCCCGACATCACGCAACCCACCACGCTGGAACTGCCGGACGGCAATTCGCTTTTGCTGGAACCGTTGCAGCGCAAGGGCAACCGGCTCGGCGTGGAAAATTTTGATCCCTGTGTCGTGTTGCTCAACAACGATCTTTCCGCTGGCGTGCCGGACATCCTGAAAAATCTGGAACAGGATGTGCTGCCGCCGCTGCATGCAGGCTGGACGACGCGCCGCAAATCGCGACACTTCGCCGCGTATGACCGAGTGGCGAACGAATTTGCCCGACTGATCGACATCGACCCCTGGCTGGTCAACCCGTATTTCGACACCTGCGATCAGGTGGATTTCCAGCAACGCATCGGTGGAGATTGTCTGGCGGAGCGGGTGGATGAAATCCTGAACCGGACGCGCGCAAAATATGCCGAATACGGCGTCAAGGAAGCGCCGTTCGTCATCGTCAAGGCCGACGCGGGCACCTATGGCATGGGCATCATGACGGTGAAAGATGCGTCCGAAGTGCGCGACCTCAACCGCAAGCAGCGCAACAAGATGGCGGTGGTGAAAGAAGGGCTGGAAGTGCACGACGTGCTGGTGCAGGAAGGCGTTTACACGTTCGAGAATATCGGCGTCGCCGTGGCCGAGCCGGTGGTTTACATGATAGATCGCTATGTTGTCGGCGGCTTCTACCGCGTCCACACCGAGCGCGGCATAGACGAAAATCTGAATGCGCCGGGCATGCAATTCGCTCCGCTTGCATTTGACACCAGTTGCACGCTGCCCGACCCGGACAGCGCGCCCGACGACACGCCCAATCGTTTTTACGCCTACGGCGTGGTGGCGCGGCTGGCGATGCTGGCGGCGGCGGTGGAGCTGGAGGAGATGGAGAGGTGAAAGCGAGGATGGGCTGCAAGCATTGGATTTTCCTCGCCCTGTCGAGCCTGCTCCTCCTCTCCGCCTGCGCCCGCGAACGCCCAACCTACGAAGAACAAAGCTACGTCTTTGGCACGCTGGTGGAAGTCAGCATCTACGGCGAGGACGAAGCGCGGGCGAAGCAGGCCGCCGCGTCGGTGATGCAGGAATTTCAACGGCTGCATGATGCGTTGCACGCCTGGGAGCCTTCTCCGTTAAGCGATCTCAATGCCGCGCTGGCGCAGGGCGAAAGCCGCGAAGTCACGCCTGAAATCGCGGCGATCCTGAAAGATGCGACACAACTTTCCGAACAATCCGGCCATCTGTTCAATCCCGCCATCGGCGATCTGGTGCGACTGTGGGGATTTCACGCTGATGAATTCAAGGCCGAACTGCCGGATGCGGAAGCCGTTGCTGCGCTGGTCGTCGCGAATCCGCGCATGAGTGATCTGGTTTTTGATGGCGAAAAGGTCAGCAGCCGCAACAAGGCCGTGTCGATTGACCTCGGCGGTTATGCCAAAGGCTACGCGCTGGATCGCGCGGCGACACTGCTGCGGCAGCAAGGCGTGAACAATGCCCTGATCAACATCGGCGGCAACGTGATGGCGCTGGGAACGCATGGCGACCGCGCCTGGCGCGTCGGCATTCAGCATCCGCGCAAGCCGGGGCCGATTGCGACGATGGCGTTGCGCGACGGCGAGGCCATCGGCACCTCCGGCGACTACCAGCGTTATTTCGAGTTGAACGGCAAACGCTATTGTCATTTGATCGACCCGCGCAACGGCTGGCCGACGCAAGGCGTGCAGGCCGTCACCATCGTGATGCGCGGCGCGCGCGCCGGTACGCTGTCGGATGCGCCGTCCAAACCGCTGTTCATTTCCGGCGTCGATGGCTGGCGCGATGCCGCGCGGCGGATGCAGGCGGACGAGGCGATGCTGATTGACGCGGACGGTGTGGCGCATGTGACTACGGCGATGCGGAAACGGCTAGAATTCGCGGACAAGGCGACTGTGGTGAGAGAAGAACCCTAAAACCTGATCACCACAGAGACACGGAGACACAGAGAAAGAAGTGGTAATGTGAGTGCCGGTTTTCTCCGTGTCTCTGTGTCTCTGTGGTGAATGGTTTCAAGATTTTTTAGAGCGAGCAAAAACCGTGATCGGAATTTTATTGATAACCCACAACGGGCTGGGCGACAGCATGGTGGATTGCGTGCGTCATGTGATGGGCAAGACGCCGCCCAATCTCAAGGCGCTGGCGGTGATGGCGGACGATGATCCGGAACAGAAGGAAGCCGAAGCCCGCGCGCTGGTCGCGCAACTCGACGATGGCGACGGCGTGCTGATCCTGTCGGACATGTTCGGCGCGACGCCGAGCAACATCGCGCGCCGTTTGTGCGAATCCAGCCGCGTGGAAGGCGTGGCCGGGGTGAATCTGCCGATGCTGTTGCGCGCTGCGTGTTACAGCGGTCAATCGTTGCAGGAGATCACCCGCAAGGCGCTGGACAGCGGACGCAACTGCATATTGCCTGTCGATTCGGAATCAGGGAGTTGCGATGCTGCAACGGGATGCTGAAATTCTCAACAAACTTGGCCTGCACGCGCGCGCGTCGGCCAAGCTGACGCAAACCGCTTCGCAATTTCCCTGCGAAGTGTGGATGACGCGCAATGGCCGCCGCGTCAACGCGAAAAGCATCATGGGCGTGATGATGCTGGCCGCCGCCAAAGGCGCAACCATCACCATAGAAACCGACGGCGAGCGCGAGCAGGAAGCGATGGACGCGCTGCTGGCGCTGATCGGCGATTACTTCGGAGAAGGCGAATGAGTTTTTCACTGCACGGCATCGCGGTTTCCAGCGGCATCGCCATCGGCCATGCCCACCTGGCTTCGCACACCGTGCTGGAAGTCGCGCACTACGAAGTGCCCAAACAATTCATCGCCGCCGAAGTCGCGCGTTTTGACGCGGCGATGGACGCCACGCGGCAGGAACTCACCACCTTGCGGCAAAACAAATCGCAACAGGCGATGGCCGAGATCGACGCTTTCCTCAATTTGCATCTGATGATCCTCGATGACGAGCACATCAGCCAGACGCCGCGCGAGATGATCGAGCGCGAACGCTGCAACGCCGAGTGGGCGCTCAAGGTGCAGATGGATCATCTGGTGGAGAGCTTTGAAGCGTTCGAGGACGCCTATCTGCGCGAGCGCAAAGCCGACGTGGTGCAGGTGGTGGAGCGCGTGCTGAAGCGACTCACCGGCCAGCCGAACAAGGTGCCGCAGGCGGCGCAGCACGGCGGCAGCACGATACTGGTGGCGCACGACGTCAGTCCGGCCGATTTGATTCAACTCAAGCCCGGCCAGTTCTCCGCCATTCTCACCGACTTGGGCGGCGCGACTTCGCACACCGCCATCATCGCGCGCGGGCTGAACACGCCGTGCGTGGTCGGCCTGCATCGCGCGCGCGAACTGATCCGCGAAAACGACATGCTGATTGTGGATGGCGAGCAGGGCGTCATCATTGTCGAACCCGACAAGCAGATTCTGGCCGAATACAAACTGCGCCAGGATCAGATCGAACTGGAACGCAAAAAACTGCGCCGCCTCAAGGCCGCGCACGCGAACACGCTGGACGGCACGGAAATCGAACTGTACGCCAACATCGAACTGCCGGACGATCTGGCGGACGTGAAGGAAAGCGGCGCGACCGGCATCGGCTTGTTCCGCAGCGAATTCCTGTTCCTCAATCGCGACGAATTGCCGGACGAGGACGAGCAGTTCGAGGCGTATCGCGCCGTGGTGCAGGGCATGGACGGATTGCCGGTCACCATTCGCACTTTCGATCTCGGCGCGGACAAACAGCCCAACAGCGCCAAGCGCGTCGCCCGCAATCCCGCGCTGGGCTTGCGCGCCATCCGCTTGTGTCTGGCCGAGCCGTATTTGTTCCGCACGCAGTTGCGCGCGCTGCTGCGCGCTTCGCATTACGGCAACATGAAAATTCTGGTGCCGATGCTGTCCGGCCTGGCGGAAACCCGACAGACGCTGCAATTCATCGACGGCGTGAAGCAGGAACTGGACGCCGAGGGCATGGCTTACAACCGCGAAATCCAGATCGGCGGCATGATCGAAATTCCGGCGGCAGCACTCGCGCTCAACACCTTCGCCAAAAAACTTTCCTTTTTGTCGATCGGCACCAACGATTTGATCCAGTACACGCTGGCGATTGACCGCACCGACGAGGAAGTCGCGCACCTGTACGACCCGCTGAATCCGGCGGTGCTGAAGCTGCTGGCGCATGTGATCGACGGCGCGAAGCGAATCGGCGTGCCGGTGTCGGTGTGCGGCGAAATGGCTGGCGAACTCGCCTACACGCGGCTGCTGCTTGGCCTGGGTCTGCGCCAGTTCTCCATGCATCCCGCGCTGCTGCTGGCCGTCAAACAGCGCGTGCTCACCACCAGCCTGCCGGAGATTGCCGCGCTCACGCAGAAAATTCTGCGCGCGGAGGATCCGATGAAGATACGGGAATTTCTGGACAAGCTGAACGTGGCGTAGGTTCCCTGACTACTTCATCGCCACCAGACCCGCCACCACGTTGATCGACAACGCCAGCACCACCATGTTGAAAGCGAACGACAGCACGCTATGCGCAAAGGTGAGGCGGCGCATTTCGCGTGAATTCACCTGCACGTCCGAGACCTGCGAAGTCATGCCGACCACGAAGGCGTGGTAAAGAAAGTCGAAGTAATCCGGATCCTGATCTTTGGGGAAATTCAGGCCGTGCGGCGTCTTGCTCTGGTAGTAGCGATGCGCGTAATGAAACGCGTACAACGTGTGCATCAGCAGCCAGGAAATGGTCAGCGCGGTGAGGCCGAGCGCCAGATGCAGCGTGCGCGGCAATGCGCCCAGGGACGCGTCCTGCTGCAAGAGCATGACGATGACGGCGAGGCTGAATATCACGGTGAGCAGCATCACCGTCAGCAGCAAAATGCTGGGCGGGTCGAGCGACAAAGCGCGTTCGCGGGTGCGCTGCGCGTCGAAGCGCAACGCCAGCCACCAGGCCAGCGCCAGATACACCCCCGCGCCGCAACACCAGCCGAGCAAGCCGCGCGCCAGCGTATCAAACGACCAGGGCGCGAACCCCACCGCTGCGCCAGTCAGCGCGCCCAATGCGAGCCGTTGCAAAGCCGAACTTTCGGAAATGTGTTTGACCATGACGTTACTGTAACAAATTTCCTCCGTCATTCCAGCGCAAGCTGGAATCCAGTTGGAGATAAATACCCCGCGCAGCGGACAAAACCTTATCGTCCGGCTGCGCCGGAGCATTTTGATAAATGCGCTGGATTCCAGCTTACGCTGGAATGACGGGCGGGTCGCGTAATTGACATCCCCAACCAAAACACGGAAACTCCCTCCCGTGCCGATTTGATTGCAGCTTGCGGGGCACGTAAAACATACCAGCTAAAGCGTTCGACCCGTTTTGGCGCAGGCTGAACGGGTTTTATATTTTCGGGACACATTTTGAGCACTTCCGTCGGCATTGTCAGCGCCCAGCGCGCCAGTTTTGACACCCCGCTTGTTTGCAAAAGCGGCGCGGTGTTGTCGCGCTATGAGTTGGTGTACGAAACCTACGGCACGCTCAATGCGGATCGTTCCAATGCCGTCCTCGTGTGCCATGCGCTGTCGGGCAACCATCACGTCGCCGGTTACTACGCCGACAATCCGAAAAACGTCGGTTGGTGGGACACCATGATCGGCCCCGGCAAGCCGGTGGACACCAACAAATTTTTCGTCATCGGCGTGAACAACCTCGGTGGCTGTCACGGTTCCACCGGTCCCGCCAGCATCAATCCCGAAACCGGCAAGCCTTACGGTTCGCAGTTTCCGGTGGTGACGGTGGAAGACTGGGTGGCGTCGCAGGCGCGGCTGGCCGATCAGCTTGGCATCCGGCAATTCGCGGCGGTGATGGGCGGCAGTCTGGGCGGAATGCAGGCGATGCAATGGGCGCTGTCGTTTCCTGATCGCGTGCGTCATGTGCTGACGATTGCCGCCGCGCCGCGATTGACGGCGGAGAACATCGCGTTCAACGACGTGGCGCGCAACGCCATCCTGACCGATCCGGATTTTCACGGCGGCGATTTCTATGAACACGGCGTGGTGCCGGTGCGCGGCTTGCGTCTGGCGCGGATGCTGGGGCACATCACCTATCTTTCCGACGACGTGATGGCGGACAAGTTTGGTCGCAGCCTGCGTTCGGGCAAGCTCGGCTACGGCTATGGCGTCGAATTCGAGATCGAATCGTATCTGCGTTATCAGGGCGACAAATTCGCCGGCTATTTTGATGCCAACACTTATCTGCTGATGACCAAGGCGCTGGATTATTTCGACCCTGCGCGCGATTTCGACGACGATCTCGATCGTGCCTTCGCCGCCGCGCGCGCGGCATTTCTCGTCATTTCGTTCAGCACCGACTGGCGTTTTTCGCCGGAGCGTTCGCGCGCGATTGTCAACGCGCTGCTGCACAACCGTCGCGACGTCAGCTATGCCGAAATCACCTCGGCGCACGGGCACGATTCTTTCCTGCTGCAACACGAGCATTATCACGATGTGGTGCGCGCTTATCTTGAACGCGCATGGAACGAGGTCGCCGCATGAACGCGCTCGCCGCCACCCGCCCCGATTTCGCCGCCATCGCCGCGTGGATTCCGCAGGGCGCATCCGTGCTCGACCTGGGCTGCGGCGACGGCAGCCTGTTGCGCCATTTGCAGGAAACGCGCCAGACGCGCGGCTACGGCGTCGAAATCAGCGACACCAAACTCGTCGCCGCGATACGCAACGGCGTGAACGTCATCCAGGGCGACCTTGAATCCGGCTTGTCCGGCTTTGAAGATGGCGCGTTCGATTACGTGCTGCTGTCGCAAACGCTGCAAGCCATGCGCCACACCGAAGAATTGGTGCGCGAAATGTTGCGGGTGGGGCGCGAAGGCATCGTCAGCTTCCCGAATTTCGGCTACTGGCACGCGCGCTTCGACGTGTTGCGCGGTTACATGCCGGTGTCGGAGGAGCTGCCCTATCAGTGGTACAACACGCCGAACATCCATCTTTGCACGCTCAAGGATTTTGAAATTCTCTGCCGCGATCTCGACATTCGCATTCTTGACCGTCGGGTGATGACCAATGGCCGCGAGATTTCAGCCCTGCCCAATCTGCGCGGCGCGATGGCGGTGTATCGCTTTCAGCGCGCATAAGGAATGAGCGCCTCCGCCGAGAAACCCGCCCGTCCTTCAGTCTGGCGCGCGTTCGCGCAACCGTCGGCGTGGACGATGCTGTGGTTCGGATTTTCCTCCGGTCTGCCGTTTTTGCTGGTGGCGACGACGCTTGGTTACTGGCTCAAGAAAAACGGCATCGTGCTGAAAGACATCACGATGATCGCCAGCGCGGGCATGTTGTATGCGCTCAAATTTTTATGGGCGCCGCTGCTCGATCATGTTCGCCTGCCGGTGCTGGGGCGCATGGGGCTGCGGCGCAGTTGGTTGTTGTTCGCGCAGTGCGGCGTGATTGTCGGCTTGCTGGCGATGGCGCTGCTGACGCCGACGCACTTGCCGCTGTTCATCGCCGCAACGCTGGTCGTCGCATTTTTCGGCGCGACGCAGGACATCGCCGTTGACGCCTATCGCATCGAAATTGCGCCGGTCGAAGCGCAAGGCGCGCTGGTGGCGACCTATTCGCTGGGCTATCGTCTGGCGCTGACGCTCGCGGGCGCGGCGGCGCTGATACTCGCCGATCATGTTTCCTGGCCGTTGATTTATGTGTGGATGGCGGTTGCGATGGTGTTGCCGGTCATCGCCAACCTCACCGCGCGCGAGCCGGAAGTGCAGCGCGAAACGCCCGCAAGCTGGCAAGCCGCGATGCGTTACGCCGTGGTTGATCCGCTGGTGGATTTTTTTCGCCGCTACGGCGTGAAACTCGCGCTGTTCAC
>JAITMU010000009.1 GCA_031277195.1 Gallionellaceae bacterium
CAGGAATTCATCGCCGATCTCGACATCGTTATCGAGTCGTTGGATCACCACAACGCGACGTATTTGTCGCGCGGACGATTGGCCGATCTGCGCCGCGCCGCGGATGTGTTCGGCTTTCATCTCGCGCCGCTGGACATGCGCCAGCACAGCGCCGTGCATGAGCAGGTCGTCACGGAATTGTTGTCCGGCGTCGCCGATTACGCGGCGATGGACGAAGCCGCGCGCTGCGCCGCGTTGCTGACAGCGTTGCAGGCCGACAAGCCGCTCATCGGCGATCTTGATCGCTATTCCCCGACGACGCAAAAAGAATTGCGCATCATCCGCGCGGCGGCGGACATTCATCGCCGTTTCGGGCGCGCCGCACTGCCGAATTACGTCATTTCGATGACCTGCGGCGTGAGCGATCTGCTCGAAGTTGCGCTGATGGGGCGGCAATTTGGCCTGCTGGAAAACGGTGAATTGCACATCAACATCATCCCGCTGTTTGAAACCATCGACGATCTGCGCGGCAGCGGCGAGATCATGGACGCGCTGTTTTCGATTCCGTATTACCGTGAACTGCTGCACAGCCGCGGCAACACGCAGGAAGTGATGCTGGGTTATTCGGACAGCAACAAGGATGGCGGCTACGTCACCGCGAATTGGGAACTGTACAAGGCCGAGATCGATCTGGTGAGCGTGTTCGAGAAACACGGCGTCAATCTGCGCCTGTTTCATGGTCGCGGCGGCACCGTGGGGCGCGGCGGCGGCCCCAGCTATCAGGCCGTGCTGGCGCAACCGCCGGGCAGCGTCAACGGCCAGTTGCGTCTCACCGAGCAGGGCGAAGTCATTGCCAGCAAGTATTCCAATCCGGAAATCGGCATGCGCAATCTGGAAACGCTGGTCGCCGCGACGATGGAGGCGACGCTGCTGCACCATCATGGCGCGGACAGCACCATGCCGGAATTTCACCGCATCATGGAAGGGCTGAGCGGCAATGCGTTCGCCGCGTATCGCAAACTGGTTTATGAAACGCCCGGCTTCACCGGCTATTTTTTCGCCACCACGCCAATCCGCGAAATCGCCGAGCTGAACATCGGCAGCCGTCCGGCGTCGCGCAAGGCCAGCGACCGCATCGAAGACTTGCGCGCGATTCCCTGGGGATTCAGCTGGAGCTTGAACCGCGTGTTGTTGCCGGGCTGGTATGGTTTTGGCAGCGCCGTGGAAAAACTGGTGGCGGAGGAGGGAGAAGCCGGTCTTGAACAGTTGCGTTTGATGTATAAAAAATGGCCGTTCTTCCGTGGCCTGTTGTCCAACATGGACATGGTGTTGTCCAAAACTGATCTGGGCATTGCCTCGCGCTACGCGGAACTGCTGGAAGACGAGCCGTTGCGCGATCACATCTTCGGCGAGATCGAAGCCGAATGGAATCGCACCGTGGACATGCTGTTCGCCATCACCGGCGCGCGCGCGTTGTTGCAGGACAACCCCACGCTGGCGCGCAGCCTGACCACGCGCACGCCTTACATCGATCCGCTTAACCACTTGCAGGTAGGGCTGCTGTACCGCCATCGCCACGGCGATGAGGATGAACGGGTCAAACGCGCGATTCACTTGACCATCAACGGTATTGCGGCGGGGTTGAGGAATAGCGGGTAGGCGTCGCGCAGAATCAAGTTGCACAACTCCCTCTCCCTTGATGGGAGAGGGCAGGGGAGAGGGTGAAAATGCTTCGCCTCCCCCTCTCCCCTTCCCCTCTCCCGCAGGGGGAGAGGGGCTTAGCCGGAGGAGATGAGAGCATGCAAGACTCAAACAAATGGTCAGGCCGTTTCAGCGAACCCGTGGCGGAACTCGTGCAGCGTTACACCGCCTCGGTGACATTCGATCAGCGACTCGCCCTGTTCGACATTCAAGGCTCGCTCGCCCACGCGCAGATGCTGGAAACCTGCGGCATCATCAGCGCACAGGATCTGGCCGACATCCGCCGCGGCCTCGCGCAGGTCGAGAGCGAAATTGTCAGCGGCGATTTTGATTGGTCGGTGGCACGGGAAGATGTGCATCTCAACATCGAAAAACGCCTGACCGATCTGGTCGGCGACGCGGGCAAGCGGCTGCACACAGGCCGTTCGCGCAACGACCAGGTGGCGACTGACGTGCGCTTGTACCTGCGCCAGGCCATCGACGACATCCATATCCTGATTCGCGCATTGCAAACGTCGCTGGTCGATCTCGCCACCCACCACACGCACACCATCATGCCCGGCTTCACGCATCTGCAAGTCGCGCAGCCGGTGAGTTTCGCGCATCACCTGATGGCGTATTTTGAAATGCTGAAACGCGATGCGGAACGCTTTGCCGACGCGCGTCGCCGCGTCAACCGTCTGCCGCTGGGCGCAGCCGCCTTGGCCGGAACCAGCTATCCGATCAAGCGCGAAATCGTCGCTGAATTGCTGGGCTTCGACGGCGTTTGCGCGAATTCGCTGGACGCTGTTTCCGACCGCGACTTCGCCATCGAATTCACCGCCGCCGCTGCGCTGCTGATGACGCATCTGTCGCGCCTGTCCGAAGAATTGATTTTATGGATGAGCCCGCGCTTTGGTTTCATCGACATCGCCGACCGCTTTTGCACCGGCTCGTCCATCATGCCGCAAAAGAAAAATCCCGACGTGCCGGAACTCGTGCGCGGCAAAACCGGTCGCGTGAATGGTCACTTGATCGCGCTGCTGACGCTGATGAAAAGCCAGCCGCTCGCCTACAACAAGGACAACCAGGAAGACAAAGAGCCGCTGTTCGATACCGTTGATACGCTGACGCAAACGCTCGCCATCTACGCCGACATGATAGGCGGCATCACCGTCAAACCCGATGCCATGCGCGCCGCCGCTTTGCAGGGCTACGCCACCGCGACCGATCTCGCCGATTATCTGGTGAAGAAGGGATTGCCATTCCGCGACGCGCACGAAGCGGTCGCTGCATCGGTGCGTTTTGCGGAGCAGCAGGGGCGCGATCTCAGCGAATTATCGCTGGATGAATTGAAACAGTTTTCAGCGTTGATCGAAAAAGACGTTTACGACGTGCTCACACTGGAAGGCTCGCTCGCCGCCCGTGACCACATCGGCGGAACCGCGCCTGCGCAAGTGCAATCGGCGATTGCGCAGGCGAGGAAGTATTTGGCGGGAT
>JAITMU010000125.1 GCA_031277195.1 Gallionellaceae bacterium
CAGTGGGAAGGTTATCAACCGCAGGTGTACGAATACTTCAAGGGCGGCTCGAAGGATGCTCAGGCAGCCGAATTGGAGCGTGGTCTGGAAGCTATCAAATCGACCAATGGTGCTGTACCGCCAGGCTACCATGCGCATCTGGGAATGCTGTACATGGAGCTTGGCAAAGATGATCAGATGATTCAGGAATTTCAGACTGAAAAAGCGCTGTTTCCGGAATCGGCACCGTACATTGACTATTTGCTGGGTAATCTGAAAAAGGGGAAAAACTAATGACTACTCAGCATTTCCTAAAAATGTTCGCCCTCATGGGGCTGCTCGCTTTGATGGCTGGTTGCGCAGCCCCCGCGAAAAATATCGATTACGCGGCCTTTAAAGCGAGCAAGCCGCGTTCGATTGTGGTGTTGCCGCCATTGAATGAATCACCTGATGTGAAGGCGACCAACAGTGTTTTGTCGCAAGTGACCTGGCCTTTGGCGGAGGCGGGCTATTATGTGTTGCCAGTCACGCTGGTCGATGAAACCTTTCGGCAGAACGGGTTGACTGTAGCGGGCGATATCCACAATGTATCACCGACCAAGCTGCGAGAAATTTTTGGTGCTGATGCTGCGCTGTATATCAACATTACCCAGTACGGCACGCAATACCAAGTGGTCGATAGCGTCACGATTGTCAGTGCGAGCGCCAAGTTGGTGGATTTAAAGAGCGGAGAGACGCTTTGGACGGGTCAGGCTACTGCAACTGATGGAGGCAATAACAATAACAGCGGCGGCCTTGCTGCTGCGTTGATAACAGCGGTGGTCAAGCAGATTATCAGCAATACGTCCGATGTTGCTCACAAGGTAGCATTCAGTGCGGGCGTGCGCTTGTTGTCGGCGGGGCAACCAAACGGCATTCTGTATGGCCCGCGGTCGCCGTTGTATGGTACGGATTGATCAAGTTTAGACGCGCTGTTGGCGGGAGCTGGAATGGTTTGTGTTCTAACGCAACTCATTCATACATTCCGCCAAACTTGCCTGCCACTCCGGCAGCGCAACATCAAAAACCTGCCGCGCCTTGTCATTTGCCAATAGGGAATTGGCGGGGCGTTTTGCGGCGCCTGGATATTCGCTGGCGCTGATCGCGCGGATGTCAGGATGGGCGGGCGTGATGCCCGCATCGCGCGCCAGTCGCATGATTTCCTTCGCATAGTCATACCAGTTGACGCGCCCTGCCGCGGTCAGGTGATAGACGCCGCTCAACGTCGCATCAAAATTTTTTCGCTGCCAGACATCCAGTATCGCCGAGGTTGCCTGCGCCAGATCACGCGCCCAGGTTGGCGCGCCGAACTGGTCGGCGACGATGCGCAGTTCGTCGCGTTCCTGCGCCAGTCGCAACACGGTTTTCACGAAATTGTCGCCATGCGCGCCGTACACCCAGTTCGTGCGCAAAATGAGATGCTGTCCGCCGACCGCGCGCACGGCGAGTTCGCCTGCCAACTTGCTTGCGCCATAAACGCTTTGCGGATTCGGCGTGTCGCCTTCGGCGTAGGGCGCGGATTGGTCGCCGTCGAAAACATAGCCGGTGGAGTAATGCACCATCGCAGCGCCCAGCCGATGCGCTTCCTCGGCGAGGATGCCGGGGGCGGCGTTGTTGATGGCGTGCGCCTGCGCCGGTTCGCTTTCGGCTTTTTCGACGTCGGTGTAAGCGGCGGCGTTGATGAGGAGATCGGGGCGAATGTCGCGCACAGCGCGCCGGAGGGCGTCGGCATCGGCGAGGTCGAGGGAATTGCGGTCAGTGGCGATGATGTCGTGATGTCCGGCAAGGCTGCGCCGCAATTCCCAACCCAACTGACCGTTGCTGCCGGTGAGCAGGATGCGGCTCATGGACGCAGCGCCGATTCAATGCAGTCAACTGCGCGTTGCGTTGCCCCCTGATTTTCGCTGACGAAACGCTGACCGGCCGCGCCCATTGCCTCGCGTCGTGTGACGTCGGCCAGCAGGAGATCGACTTCCTGCACCAGTTGCGCGCCGTCTTTGATCCGAATCGCCGCACCGGCAGTGACGGCGGCATGAGCGGCCTGGGTGAAATTCCAGGTGTGCGCGCCGATCAACACCGGCTTGCCGACGGCGCAGGCTTCGATGAGGTTTTGCCCGCCGAGCGGCAGCAGACTGCCGCCGATGAAAGCGACATCGCAGGCGGCGTAATAGGCGACCATCTCGCCCATGCTGTCGCCCAGCACGACCTGCGTATCGGCGCTGACGGGTTGATTCGCGCTGCGGCGTTGCAGGGTGAAACCGTGTTGCGTCACCAGCGCGGCAACTTCGTCGAAACGCTGCGGATGGCGCGGTCCGATGACTGTCAGCAGCCTGGCGGTTCGCGCCTGTTTCAAGGCGTCGAGCAACAACGCTTCTTCGCCTTCGCGCGTGCTGGCGGCGAGGAAAATCGGGCGCGCGCCGCCGAATTGTGCGCGCAGCAGCGCGCCGGTTTCCAGCAGGGCGGACGTTGGCGCGACATCGAATTTCAGATTGCCCATCACCGGCACGTCGCGCTTGCCAAGCTGCGCCAGCCGCGCCGCGTCGGCTTCGGTCTGCGCCACGATCAAATGCAGTTCCTGTAGCGACACGCGCGTGAGCGACGGGAAGCGCGCATAGCGGCGCGCGGAACGCTCGGACAGGCGGGCGTTCAGCAACAGCAGCGGCACCGATGCCGCGCAACACGCGCGGATTAAATTAGGCCAGATTTCAGTTTCCAGCAGCACGCCGACTTTGGGCTGGAAGCGGCGCAGAAAACGGCGCACGGCAAAGGGGTAGTCGTAAGGCAGGTAAACCCGCGTGACGTCATCGCCATAAAGTTGCTCGCTGGTGGCGCGGCCGGTCGGCGTGGTGTGGGTGAGCAGAATGCGATGATCCGGCCAGCGCGCGCGCAAGGCCTGCACCAGCGATGCCGCCGCGCGCGTTTCGCCGACCGACACGGTGTGCAGCCAGATGACCGGCTTGTCATCGACCGGCGCATAGAAGCCGAAACGCTCGCCGATGTGGCGCAGGTATGCGGGCTGCTTGCGCGCGCGCCACAGCAGGTGAAAAAGCACATAGGGCAGCGACAGCCACAGCAGCGCGCGGTAAACGAAACGGAAATCGAACAGCCGGGTCATGCGTGAGGCTCCAGAATTTTTTCCAGTTGTTGCATGACATCGGCGACTTCGATTAATTCCATCGCGTCGGGATGATGCACGCGCGTGTTCCAGCGCAGTTGTTCCGGCGTTTTGCCGAGGAAGCGTTGCGTGGCTTGCGAATAACGGTCCACGCAGTATTCCGACCGTTGATACGGTCCGGCCAGCGTGGCGGGCGCGACAGCATAGAGGCCGACGACCGGCGTATTCATCGCGCGCGCGATGTGCACCGCGCCGGTGTCGGGCGCGACCAGCGCATCGACGAGACTGAGCAGCGCGGCGAGTTGCTTGGGCGTGGTTTTTCCGCACAGATTCAGCGTCTGGGCGGGGGCGACCTGCGCAAGCTGCGCGCATTGCTGCTGTTCGGCTTCCGTATTGCCGCCGGTCAGCACAATGCCGCAGCGCCAACGGGCGACGGATTCGCTCACCATCTGGGCATAGCGTTCCGGCAGCCAGTTGCGTTCGATTTTGCTGGTGCGCGGGTGAACAGCCACCCACGGACGCGGGAGCGTTTGCAGTCGTTCGCGCGCCCAGGCCAGATCGCGCTCGCCAATCGGCAGGTTCCAGGTCGCTGTGGCGGGCGCGCCGCTCAGGGTTTCCACGAAAGACAGAAAGCTGTCCACCAGATGCTCATCGCGGAATGGAATGTTGCGATTGCAGAACAGCCATTGCCCCTCGCGGGCGCGCGTGCGGTCAAAGCCGAGCTTGATGGGCGCGCGCAAGGCCGGATACAGCAGGTTAATGCGGATGTTCGCCTGCATCGCCAGAACGGCATCGAAATGACGATGCCGGAATGTGCGATAGAGCGCCCGGTAGTCGGCCAGCGATTGCGGTTTTTTCACAACCTCGAAATCCACGCCCGCCAATCCTTCCAGCAAGGCATGTGCCAGCGGACTGGTGATCCAGGTGATGCGCGCGTCGGGAAACTGCGCGCGCAAAGCGGAGACGGCGGCAGCGGCCATCACGATGTCTCCCAGCGCAGAAAAGCGCACGACGGCGATGTGAAGATCGGGGCGGAGCGGCGGGAGGGCGGACATGGCTGGATCGTTGGCAGTACAGGGCTGCAATGATACATGAGTGAGGTTTATTCTTTTAATACGGTTCAATCGCGGTGGTGTCTCAATTTAAATTTGTGCCTCTGCCGTCATTCCCGCTATTGTCAGAGTCGAACCCTGCCTGTTCGACGTAGCACCCGGCGGGTTTTTTGA
>JAITMU010000140.1 GCA_031277195.1 Gallionellaceae bacterium
CATTAATGCCACTCCTTTTATCGTGACTGAGTTTATTGATGGGTTCACATTACGATCATGGCGTGAGTCGCAGGCCTTGGTGTCACTTGATGTGGCGGTGACGATCACATTGCAGTTGCTCGATATATTGAAGGCATGCCATGCACAGGGGTGCGTTCATCGGGACATAAAGCCCGACAACATTATTCTGGAAGAAGGCTCTCCGGCACGTGTTTGGTTGCTTGATTTTGGGATTAGCTACCATGATCTTGTGGATATCGATTTCCAGACTGAGCATTGGCAGGAGGTTGGGAATCGGTTTCTGCGACTTCCTGAGTTGTCGGCGGGTAGTTACGGTTATGCGAAACAGGATCCGAGATCGGATATTTGTTTTGCAGCGGGTATTCTCTTTTATTTGCTGACTGGTTATCACCCCGATGTGCTTGAAGATAGCGAGGGGCGACTACCTCATCAGCGTAGAGATGCAGTGGAAAAGCTTCATCGCGCTGCATCGACTCGTTTAAGCTTGCTTCTCGCTATTTTTGATGAAGCTTTTTCAAACCGCGTGGTAGATCGCTTTGCTACTACGGAAGCGATGCGTGAAAAAATAGATCGGATGATGATCCAAGGTCAATGGGGTAATTCATCAGCAGATGAGGATGTTGCTGTGCTTCGCGACTTGTTTGATACCTCCGCCAATCGTCGTTTGGCACTCAGGATTAAAGCGCTTGACGGTATGTTGCACGAAGTGCAGTCGGCTCTTATACAGTCCGGAAAATTGATTAGCGATATGTTGTCGATCACTCAAGCTGGTTGGGAAGTTGGGGCGGATGGCGGGAAAGGTAGGTGGTTTTGGTCAACTTTGGGGAAAACCGATCCGATTTTGTGGATTAGTTGCGAGAGCATTCCTGTTGGTGAGGAGTTGCTTTTGCGTATATCGGGTGAGACTGTGTATCGTACCGACCTAGCTGAACCGGTTTATGGGGACAATTTTCAGTCGGTAGTTCAGGTTTGGATGAATACTCATCTTCGCATGGCTCTTTGCGACCCCGTTCCTCTTCCGCCTTAGGTGGAGATGTTTTGTGACTTTGGGCTAAAGATATTTTTAGCCCTTGGGGTACTTATCTAATGGAAGTTGCAACTAGGACGATTGGCGCGATGTTGAAATGTATAGTACCCCTTGTACTGTGAGTCAGAAAAATGCCGCTGTTCAGAAAGTCACCGCTCAGGAAACCACCCCAGTTTTTCCCGCAACCTCACCACCCCCCCCACAATAATCAACGTCGGCGCGCGCAGTGTGGCAATTTCGGGATTGTCGGGTAGCGTAGTCAGCGTGCCGATGACGACGCGCTGATTGGGCGTGGTGCCTTGTTGCACGATGGCGGCTGGGGTGTCTGCGGGCAGGCCGTGTTCGATGAGTTTCGCGCACAGCGTTTCCAATCCCTGCAATCCCATGTACACCACGATGGTCTGATCCGGCGCGGCGAGGCGGCTCCAGTCGAGGTCGAGCGTGCCATTTTGCAGATGGCCGGTGACGAATACGCAGGATTGCGCGTGGTCGCGGTGGGTGAGGGGGATACCGGCGTAGGCGGCGACGCCGGAGGCGGCGGTGATGCCGGGGACGACCTGGAAGGGAATGCGGTGTTCGGCGAGTCGTTCGATTTCTTCGCCGCCGCGCCCGAAGATGAAGGGGTCGCCGCCTTTGAGTCGCAGCACGCGACGGCCTTCTTGCGCCAGCCGGATCATCAGTTCGTTGATGCTTTCCTGCGGCAGCGTGTGCTGTCCGCGCCGTTTGCCGACAAAGATGCGTTCCGCGTCGCGCCGCGTCATGTCCAGCACGGCGGGGGAGACGAGGTTGTCGTACAGCACCACGTCGGCTTTTTGCATCAAGCGCAGCGCGCGGAAAGTCAGCAGATCAGGATCGCCGGGACCTGCGCCGACCAGCCAGACTTCGCCGCGCGCGGTTGGCGCGGATTGATCGAGCGTGTCGAGCAACAGGGTTTCGGCGGCGCGTTCGTCGCCTGAAAAAATTTTTTCTGCGATTGCGCCTTCCAGCGCATCTTCCCAAAACGCGCGCCGCTGTGCGGGTTCGGCGATGCGTTGTTTCACCGTGTCGCGAAATCGTCCGGCGAATGCGGCCAGTCGTCCGTAGGCGTGCGGGATCAGCGTTTCCAGTTTGCCGCGCAAGAAGCGCGTCAGCACGGGCGCAGCGCCGCCACTGGACACGGCGATGAGCAAGGGCGAGCGGTCGATGACGGCGGGCATGATGAAGCTGCACAGCGCGGGATTGTCCACCACGTTGACCGGAATGTTGCGCTGCATCGCTTCGCGCGAAACGGCGGCGTTGACGGCTGCGTCATTGGTCGCTGCGATGGCGAGTGTCATGTTGTCGAGATGTGCGGGTTTGAAATTTTCGGCGAGGTATTCGGCATTCGGCGGTAGTGCGAATGCCGCATCCAGTTGCGGCGCGACGACGCGCAGCGTTGCGCCCGCCTGAGTGAGCAGCGCCGCCTTGCGCGCCGCCACCTTGCCACCGCCGACGATGAGGCAGGGGCGGTTTTGCAGGTTGAGGAAGATGGGGAGGTGGGTCATAAAATTTCGCCAGATTAACTCCCTCTCCCCCCGGGAGAGGGTTGGGGTGAGGGTGTTTGTTTTGTGGAGACGAAATGGAATGCGGTCGTTCGCATGGGGCGTTCCCTCACCCTAACCCTCTCCCAGAGGGAGAGGGGATCTGTCTCGCCATAACTCTCGCGCCAGTTTCATCGCGGCGTCCGACGTATCCGCACGCCCCAACACCCGCAACGCAATCGCCGCCGTCGCAATCACAGCCGCTTCGCCGTATTCGTCATGCATTTCACCGCGCCACACGCTGCCCATGCGTTCAACCTCCATTGCGTCGTCCTTCAAATGTCGTGCGCTAAACAACGCTGGCCAATCTTCAGTAACCATCTCACCCGCGACCAACATTTTCACATTGCACACGGCATCAGGATTGCGTTCCGCTTCGCCGCCTTCGCCTTTGAACACGGCAAGATTTTTCATGCCGAGCAATGCGCCAGCTTGCTGATGGAGATCATCGTACCCCGGATGGAAAATTCCTGCGATGGAGGCGGGCGCGCCAAACGGATTCAACATGCGGACGGTGGTGTGCATTGGCGAGCGCAAGCCCAGCGTCGCTTTGAGATCGAGGAGGCGTTGCAGTTCGGGATTCAGCGCGGCCAGCGGCAGGTAAGCGAAATTCGTTTTCTTGATTTGCTGCGCCGCGTGCTCTGGCGACGCGCAAGGCGCGATGCCGAGCGCCGCCAGCGCATCAGGCACATACACCCGTCCCGCTGTTCCGCCGCCGATGCCGTGCATCAACACTGGCACGCCATGACCAGCAAGCAGCAACGCGGACAGCACAAACCAGGGCAACTGTCGCCGCTTGCCAGCGTAACTCGGCCAGTCGAGCGCGACTTCCGGCAACGCGGTCGGCAAGTTCAATGACGCGCGCGCCGCGCTGGCGAAGCCTGCGATTTCCGCGCCGGTTTCTTCCTTCACGCGCATCAACATCAGAAACGCGCCGACCTGAACCGGCTCGGCTTCGCGCGCGAGGATCATCGAAAGCGCCTGCGCCGCTTCCGCTTGCGTCAAATCGCGCGTGCCTTTGTGGCCTTTGCCGAGAATGCGGACGTATTCTGCGAACGGATGCGTCACGGCTGACGTTATCGCTTGCGCATGAAAAACGTAAAGACGCCATCGGCGGCGTCGTGGGACAGCAGCGTGTTGCCGGTTTGTTTGGCGAACGCCTGCATGTCCTGCACCGAGCCGGGATCGGTGGCGAGAATTTTCAGCACTTGGCCGGAGACCATGCCAGCCAGCGCCTTGTTGGTTTTCAGAATGGGCAGCGGGCAGGTCAGGTTGCGCGCATCGAGTTCCTGGTCGGCATTCATGGCGAGATTCTTTCGGCTATCAATCGGGGATCGCATACGGCATGGGCAGGAATTGCAATGCGTCGCCCGCCGCGGAGCCGAGATGCACCGGCGCGTCGAGGCTGGCGATTTGAATGACGACCAACAAATCCATGCCGCCATCCGGCGCGGGCGCGGCGTTGGCGACCATACCGCAGTTTTCGCCTTCGGCGTTGAAAAGTTCATCTCCCGCTTTCGCATCTGCCGCGACGTGCGCGAGATACATGCGCCGTTTGGCTTTGCCGAGGTAGTGCATCCGCGCCACGATTTCCTGCCCCGGATAACAGCCTTTTTTGAAATTCACGCCACCGATCAATTCAAGATTCGCCATCTGCGGCACGAAGGCTTCCTGCGTGGCGGGCAGCACGACCGGAATGCCGGCGCGGATGGTGAGCCAGTCCCAGTGGCGGGAATCGGCGGGCTGCGCGCCTGCGTCGGTGAGACGCTGCCGCAGGACGGCGGCGCGCGCTGGCGTGGTGACGATCTGCAAGCGATTGGTGTCCAGGCGGATCAGCGTGTCAGTTTCCTGTTGCGCGACGCCCATCGTTTCTTTCGGCACGTCGGCAAAACAGGCGGCGGCAAGTTGCGCCGCGTCATGGCCGCCCAATCCCAGGCAGACGATTTCATCGCTGGCATCGGTCACTTTGACCTTGCTGCGCAATACATAAAGCGTCAATTTTTTTTGTATGGCGGCGAGCAGGTCGCGCGGTAGTTGCACGCAGTAATCTGCGCCTTCGCGCCAGATCAGCAGGGTCGCCAACATGCGTCCCTTGGGCGTGTTGAGACTGCCGAAACCGGCGTGCTGTCCATCGACTGCGCGCATGTCGTTGCTGAGCAGGTTTTGCAGAAACGAAAGCGCGTCGTCGCCGCTGATGCGGAGCGTGCCGAATTGATCCAGATCGCACAGGGCGGCGTTCATTTGCTTTGCGCCTGTTGCAAGGCCTGCGCGAACATCTCCACCGGCTGCGCGCCGGACACGCCGATTTTTGCGTCGAACACGAAGAAGGGCACGCCGCTGATGCCGAAGGCGGCGGCGCGGGCTTCGTCGGCGCGCACGGCATCAACGTAAGCGTCGCTTTCGAGCATGGCGAGTGCGGCGCTTTCTTCGATGCCGAATTGCGGCGCGAGTTTGGCGAGCGCTGCGCGGTCGCCCACCGGCAATCCTTCGCAAAAATAGGCTTGCATCACGCATTCAATCGCGCGGTCGCCTAGGCCTTGCGCGGCGGCGAAATGCAGCAGGCGGTGCGCGTCCAGCGTGTTGCCGGGACGCGCGTCGGCAAGTTTGTATTCCAGCCCGGCATCGTGCGCAACGCCGCTGACGCGCGCATTCATCTCGGCGGCTTGCTGCGCGCTGACACCGTATTTGCGCGACAGCATGGCCTCCAGCGTTTCGGTGAGGTGAGACGGCGACTGCGGATCGAGTTCAAAACTGCGCCAGGTGATGTTCACTTCGTCGCGCGCGTCAAACTGCGACAACGCCTGCTCAAAGCGCCGCTTGCCGATGTAGCACCAAGGGCAGATTACGTCAGACCAGATTTCGATTTGCATTTGTTATGGATTCCTTGTGGAGCGGGAGCAGGGTGAA
>JAITMU010000147.1 GCA_031277195.1 Gallionellaceae bacterium
GTAAACACCTCCCGCACGCGCAACTTGAGCGCATCGGCCACCTGTTGCAACCGCTCCGCAGTCACCCCGCTGTATTGCGTCGCTTCGTAACGCTGAATTTGCTGTTCAGCCAAAGATAGCCGCTCTGCCAGCACCTTTTGCGTCAGGTTGCGGGCGATGCGCGCTTTGATGAGCGCTTCGCCAATGCCAACGATGGACTCAGCCTCCAGCGTGGCGATTTTCCCCAGGCGCAAGGCATCGTATTCGGTCAGCTCGGCCTCCAGATCTTCAAGCTGGCTGCGCAATCCGTCACGCATGGCTTTTGCCGCTTTGGGATGCAAACCTTCGGCATCGGGCGCGGCCAACGCCTGCCGGAAACGTCTGGCGGCAGCTTGAGTGTTAAGGTACTGGCGATGATTCGTGATCATGGCAAACCCTCCAGTTCAATGACGATCCATTGAGCAAGCGGCGACGCCAAGGCGTATAACCATAGCGCGCCGTCATTTCCTGCCATGTAGCCAAGTGTTCGCCAGGTGGCAGATTGCCGGTGATGTTATCGAATTGGGGAATCATAACGCAACTCCATAATTGTGTTGTTGCGGTGAGAGCCGCGATTCCCCCAAAATAATCCAACCCGTCCCATCGCATAACCTGACAACCCAGATAGGGCGCACAGCGTCGCAAGGCAGGGCAAATTCCCCCCGTCATTCCAGCGAACGCTGGAATCCAGCAAGAAATCCATCCCGCGTAGCGGACAAAATCGGTGTTGTCTGGCTGCGCCAGATATTTTCAATCAGGCTGGATTCCAGCTTGCGCTGGAATGACGAGGCGGGGAGTGCAAAAAAATTGTGGGACAGTAGCGGGACAAACCCCGCTTTGCTTTTTGGGTGGGCTATTTCAACCTGTCAGCCAAACGCATCATCAAATCCATGCGCTCATGCAACACGGCAATAATCAATGCGGGGGCGTTTTCGCGGGGCAGGCAAAAGAGGTAGTGATGTTCGCAGCGCGCCACGCGCAGCGTCGGGTAGATGTCCCCCAAATCCTTGAAAGCGCCCTGTCGCAACGCCAGCAGCGTCATGCCTTGTTTCAGTTTGGCGTGATAGCTGCGCGCTTGCTCCGTACCCCACTGTTGGCGCGTATAACGGATGATGCCGGATACATCCGCATCTGCCGCTGCCGTCAGGGTATAAGCACTCATGCCTGATCGTTTTTGGCCAGTTCATCTTCGAGAATGTCGTCCATCGTTCTCGAAGACATCTTGCCGGCCAGGGCATCGTCAATGCGCGCGCGCAGCAGCGTGGTCAACGCCTCCCAAGCCTCGTCGCTGGCGGGCTTGCCGGGAAACAGCCGCTCGATGGCGTATTGCTTGATGGTTTGTCCTTGCAACGCCGCCAAGGCCTTGAGGCTTTGGTGTTGCTGGTCAGTGATGTCAATAGTCAGTCGGCTCATGCCATTATCCTCCACAAACGTAACAAACCCACATTACCACAATATGTGGGGCGGGCAAACAAGCATCGTAGGCTGGGTGGAGCGTAGCGATACCCGGCATGATTGCCGCCAAGCTGGGATTGCGCTTTGCTCCATCCCAGCCTACGGTTCCTTTGCTCCATCCCAGCCTGCGTTTCGCCACCCGCCCCGCCATCCCCCCAAAAAATACCCGACATGACGAATGAAATGAAACAAAATGATTACTCTTAATATTTCCCTTTCTACATAATCGACCCTGCAATTGAACAAAGGGGAGGCGGCTTTGTGCTGTCCAGTTCGGTGGGGCGGGCGGGGGTTTTTTCCGTTGCGGCGACACCGGTTCCGGCGTGAGCGCAGGCGGCCATCGACAGGAATAAGTGGCTCGCATCACTATTGCAGATTGGGCATGGGCGCGTTTCACCATGCGCGGGACGGGCTTCATCCGTCCCGAAAAAGCCCGCCGCAATGTCATGTAACGAAGGCCACAACCTGAAAAAATCATTCGGGGGCTGCTGGCCATGAATCGTCAATACAAAACCATCTTCAATCGCAGTCTGGGCGTCTGGCAAGCCGTTTCCGAACTGGCGCGCGGTCAGGGCAAATCAAGCCGCTTGCTCTCCGTTTCGGCGCTGGTTGGGGCGCTCGCGCTGGCCGCGGTTCCGGCGCAGGCGCAGGTCGTGATCGGCGGTGATGTCACCGACAACGGCGTCCTGGTGCCGCCCGGCAATGCGCCGAGCGATCCCTGGATTACCGCAGGCGACCTCACTGTCGGATCTTCGAACACCGGCACGCTCGACATCGCCAGCGGCAGCACGGTTTCTTCCGGCTTCAACACCATCATTGGCGATCAGTCAGGCTCCATCGGCACGGTCACGGTCGATGGCACAAACTCGCTTTTCGAGACCAGCGATTTCACCGTCGGCTACTTTGGCGACGGCACGCTGAACATCACCGACGGTGGCCGTGTCGAAACCAGCAGCATTGGCCGTGTCGGAGTCGGACTCGGCAATGGCGTGGTCACGGTGGATGGCAACAGTTCGTTTTGGGATCTCAGCAACGCTTCTCTCTACGTCGGCGATTCCGGTACCGGCACGATCACCATCACCAATGGCGGCAGCGTGAGCAGCTTCGGTCTCTCTATCGGGGATCGCAACATCGCCTTCGGGAACGTCGTCGGCACGGGCGTGGTGACGGTCGACGGCCAGGACTCGACTCTCAACGTCAGCGGGAACAGTCTTATTGTTGGCAGTACCGGCATCGGTACGCTGAACATCACGGACGGCGGCACCGTCAATAGCGACAACAGCTACGTCGGCTACCAGTCTGACGGCAAGGCCACGGTTGATGGCGAGGATTCGACCTGGGACAGTCCCTTCGGGCTTGTTGTTGGCGAGAGCGGCGACGGCACACTCGACATCCTGAACGGCGGCACGGTTTCTTCCGGCGACACCCTCATCGCCGATCTCCCCAATTCCACCGGCACGGTCACGGTCGATGGCGAAAACTCGCTCTGGACGGTCAACGGTGATTTCACCGTCGGCTATTTGAGCGACGCCACGCTGAACATCACCGGCGGTGGCCGCGTTGAAACCAGTGGCACCATCAACTGGGTCGGATTCGCCGATGGTTCCAGCACGGTCACGGTGGATGGCGACGGTTCGGCCTGGGAGACCAACGGTCAACTCACCGTCGGCGACTTTGGCATCGGCACGCTGAATATCACCAATGGCGGCAACGTGTCCAGCAAT
>JAITMU010000188.1 GCA_031277195.1 Gallionellaceae bacterium
CGCGCGGTGAAAATTGTGGAACGTCAGCAGCGCGGGGCAAGCCCCGCCCTACGTGAAAAATTCCACCGCCTCTGTTTCTTTCCGCGTCCTTCTGAAAGGCGGCAAACTTTGCCAGATGCGTTTGCCGTAATGTTTTGAGATCAATCGTGGATCGCAGATCATCAGCACGCCGCGATCCGCTTCGTCGCGAATCAATCGCCCCGCGCCTTGTTTGAGATTGATGATCGCGCGCGGTAACTGGTATTCCATGAACGCATTGCGTCCCTGTTTGTTGATCTGCGCGATGCGCGCGGCCAGCACTGGATCGTCGGGCGGGGCGAACGGCAGTTTGTCGATGACGACCAGCGACAGGGCTTCGCCGCGCACGTCCACGCCTTCCCAGAACGATTGGCTGCCGAGCAGCACGGCGTTGCCGTGACTGCGGAAGCGCGTCAGCAATTCGTTGCGCGAGCCTTCGCCTTGCAGCATCAGCGGATAAGGCAAGCCGCGCTGTTCAAAGGCGGCGTCCAGCAATTCGTGCGCGCGCCGCATCGCGCGCAGACTGGTGAACAGCAAAAATGCGCGACCCTGGCTGGCTTCGATCAGCGGCAGCGCGGCGGCAATCATCGATTCGATATAACCGGGGCTGTTTGGCTCCGGCATGTTTTCCGGCACATAGAGCAAGGCTTGCTGGGCATAATCGAACGGGCTGTCCCAGCAGACGGTTTGCGCGGCGGTCAATCCCATCTCGGTCTGGTAGTGCGAAAAATCCTGCTTCACCGCCAGCGTCGCCGACGTAAAAATCCAGGCGCGCGGATGATCGTTGATCTGGCGGGCGAAAATGTCGGCGATGGATAAGGGCGTGGTGTTGAGTTGCACCGAATGATGAAATATCTCCAGCCAGCGGACGCTTTCATCAGAGGATGGCAGCGCGTTACTCCCCTCTCCCTTGACGGCAGGGGTGGAACCACGCCACGCTTTCAGTTGCCGCGCCAATTCAATTCCGCGCTGCCAGCATTTTTCCAATCCTTCGCTGCGTTCCGCCTGCGCTTCCAGCAGCGCGTTGAGATTGGCCAGTCGTTCATCGACAGCGTGCAGCGCGTCGCGCCAGCCGGAGAATTTTTCAACGGCATCGGCAGGCATCCGCCCTTCGCCTTGCTTGAACACCAGCCGCAAATCCCGCGCCGCTTTGTCCAGCGCGTCAGTGGCGACTGGCAATGCGGCGAAATCCTTGGCGGAGGCGATGCCTTCCAGTCGCGTGTCGCGCGCGAGATCGAGCAGTTGCGAAGTCGATAAACTCTCGCCGAAGAACAGGCTGGCGGTTTCCGGCAACTGGTGCGCTTCATCGAAAATCACGGTGTTCACCATCGGCAGCAATTCGGTCACGCCTTCATCGCGCAGCATCACGTCGGCAAAAAACAGATGATGATTGACGACGACCACATCGGCCTCCATCGCTTCCTTGCGCGCTTTCAGCACGAAGCAATCCTTGTGCTGCGGGCAGTCCTGCCCCAGGCAGTTGTCCCGCGTCGAAGTCACCTGCGCCCACACTGGCGCGTTTTCCGGTACGTCGGCCAGCCCGCTGCGGTCGCCGGATTGGGTGATCCTGGCGTATTGCGCGATCTTCGCCAGATGGCGAACGTCCTCGCGCGTGGCAAAGCGGCCATCCGACTGGGCGCGCGCCAAGTGGTAATGACAGACGTAATTCGCGCGACCTTTCAGCAGCGCGATGGAAACCGGCGCGCCGAGCGCGTCACGAACAGTGGGCAGGTCTTTCTGGAAAAGCTGGTCTTGCAGATTTTTTGTGCCGGTGGAAATGATGACTTTGCCGCCCGCCAGCAAGGCCGGCGTGAGATAGGCGAAGGTCTTGCCGGTGCCGGTTCCCGCTTCGACGATCAACTGGCCATTGCGCTCGATGGCGGCGGCGATGGCCTGCGCCATTTCGAGCTGCTGGTCGCGGACGCGGAAATTGTCGATGTTCGCGGCGAGCGCGCCATTGGGCGAAAACAGGTCGGAGAGTTGTTCGGCGGAAGGCAAGGTACGAAATTCTATCTGAAGCGGGTTACTTGAACGCCTGCATCTCGCTGGAGAACGTCCAGAAAATCTGAATGGTCAAAATGTCCGTGTCTTGCAGGATTCTGTCCGGCAACGGCGAGAAAGGCGCGGACATGTGCGCGATGCGGTTGGCGCCTTCGTTCAGCACATCGTAAGACGGCTGCACAATCTGGAAACTTTCCATGCTGCCGTCATGACGGATGGAGAGCAGCACGACCAGCGTGCCGGACAGATCGCGCCGGATCGCTTCGACCGGATAATTGAAGCGCCCCACGCGCTCCAGTTTTTGCCGCACGCTTTCGACGTAAAGCTGATAGGTGAGATCGGCTTCTTTCAGGCCGACGATCTTGCGCCGCTCGCCAAAGCGAATGGTCGGGCCGCTGTCCGCAGGCGGCGCGCGCCGATTCACCAGGTCTGCGCCAGCCTTGGCGGAGGTTTCGTTGCCCGCAGGTTTTTCGCGCAACTGGAGAGCCTTGCCTTCCTGTTTGGGCGCGGACTTGGGCGTTGCCGTTGCGCTGGATTGTGCGGGCGATTCAGCCTGCGATGGCGCAACGGGCTGTGCGGCCTCGACCTTGGGCGCTTCGGTTTTGGGTGTCTCGGCCTGTGGCGCGTCAACCTGTGGCGCGTCAACTTTCGCTGCCTCGGCCTTCGGCGCTTCGACTTTGGACGCTTCGATCTTTGGCGCTTCGACTTTGGACGCTTCGATCTTTGGCGCTTCGACTTCCTGCGGCTCAACCTTCGGCGGCTCAACCTTCGGCGGCTCAACCTTCGGCGGCTCAACCTTCGGCGGCTCAACCTTCGGCGGCTCGACCTTCGGCGGTTCGACCTTCGGCGGTTCGACCTTCGGCGGCTCGACCTTCGGCGGCTCGACCTTCGGCGGCTCGAACTTCGGCGGCTCGAACTTCGGCGGC
>JAITMU010000194.1 GCA_031277195.1 Gallionellaceae bacterium
CTCCGCGCGAAAACCCGGATCGTATCTCCGGGCTGCAACGGTAAATTCTGCCGGTCATCGCCCTTGAGCGCCTTGCCAAGGTTGAACGGAATCAGCGAGGTTGTCAGGTCACTCTTGTCCAGGCGTTCGATAACCGCATAATCCAGATTGATCTCCGAAGCGCTATACCGCTCCTCGGGGCGCACACTGCTTTTCTGCTCGTTGCGCCCAGCCCGTTTGGTCTGTCCGCCGGGAAGTCGGCCATCCTGCAGCACCGACGATTGCCCGTCCTCGGCATCAATCCAGCGCCCCCCCTCCTCCGCCAGATTCTGCTCGTTCCAATATCCTGGGGTAATCAGCGCGTCCATATTCGGGATCAAATCACGCACGCGCATCCCTTCCCGCCAGGGATAGCGCCCCGGATGCGCCACGCTTCCGCGCAAAGTGACGGCGTTGTCGAACCGCGCGTCAATCGGCATCACGTAGACATAATCGCCGTCCTTGATCGCCCGCGCCATGCCGGATTGGTCAAGCGAAAATTCGGCAACTGCGCGACCGCCGCGGTTTTCAATCCGCTCTATCCTCGCCTTCTGCCCAAACGCCGTCGTGGTCAAACCACCGCCCATCTCAATCAGGCTCGCCAGCGTGGCCTCTCCATCCTTCAATTCATAGATGGCGGGGTTGTTCACGCTTCCCGAAATCGCCACCAAATTGCCGACCGGCGGAATATAAATAACGTCGCCGGGTTGCAGCGAAACGTCCTTGGTCTTGTCGCCATTCAGCAGCAAGTCGTACAAATCGAATTCGGTGACCACCTTGCCGTTGCGCTTGACCTGAATGTGGCGCATCGAACCTTTTTTCGATGGTCCACCGGAAACGAACAGCGCATTGACCAACGTGCTCAATGAGCTGACGGTATAAGTGCCCGGGCTTCTGGCCTGCCCCACGACAAAAACCTGAATGGAACGCAATGTCCCCAACGTGACGCTCAGGTCAAAATTGCGAAACACCCGACCAACGGCGTTTTTCAAATAAGGCTGCAAATCTTCGTAATGAACGCCTGCAACATTGATGGTGCCGACCTGCGGCAAATTGATCTCACCGTTGCGATTGACCACCGCGCGCACGTCAATATCGACCTGCCCCCACCCCTTGATGACCAACTCGTCACCTGGCCCGATCATGTAATCCGGCGTGACTGGAATATTATCGACCGGCGCGAACGTATCGGGCGGCTCGTTGAACAGGCTGTAACCGTACATCGGCAGGATTTCCTGTGCCGACGCTGAGATGAAACGCTGAAATTCGCTGGGTGGCTCCGGCGGCAGGATGCGCTTGTTCTGTTCCGGCGCAGACGACGCCGTTTTCTGCCGACACGCATCGCTGTTCGGCATGACCGCGCAGACATCCACCGCGCCCGGATCACTGCCCCTCAGCACCATGCCGTTGCCCGGTATCATCATTCCGCCGTTGCCCGGCAATCCCATACCGCCACCGAGTCCCGCGGCCGCCCCCAGCGGGGTATTGGGGAACATTTGCGCGGAAGCTGCCCCAGCCCACAGCAGCACCCCCGCCACCCAACATGCCGCACCGATACCGCGTCTCACGATCAATCTCTCAAACATGCGTCCCTCGCTTCAATCTGCACGAAGCCTGTCGTCCCATCATTATGTGTCTTGCAGAACCCGGTGCGCACAACGCCGTCACCAGCCCCTTCCGGAGCCGGATAATAGCATTCCCGCAGACGATTTCGCACGCTCAATGCGCATCCCGCGCCAACCGGAAATGGCCACGCTAATGGACAAACCGGTAAAATAAGCGGCGAACGAACAGCAACCTTGGGGTATAAAGACCATGAGCATCAACGAAACACTCGCCGCCATCCCAGTCAAAATACAGGGCGGCCCCGCACCGAATTACCACTGGAAACGCCGCCTCATACAAATCGTCACGCTGCTCGTTTTCATCCTGATCCCGCTCACCGGCCTGTTCCGCATCGACCTGCAAGCCGGCTATTTCGTCATCCTCGACCGCCAGGTCTGGTGGTCTGATTTCGCCCTGATGCTGGGATTCTGGACCATGCTCGCAACCGGCGCCGTGATGACGTATTCGACGGTCGGCACGGTCTGGTGCGGCTGGGCTTGTCCGCAGAACACCCTTTCCGAATGGACCAACTATCTGACCCATAACCTGCTGGGCAAGCGCGCCAGCGTGCGCATCGACAGCGAAAAATCGCGCATCGCCGCCGCCAAGAACAAACCGCTCAACTGGCTGGTGCTGATGTTCAGCATGCTGGCGACCTCGCTGGTTCTGGCAATCGTGCCGTTTCTGTATCTTTATCCGACCGATGCCATCTGGTCGATGATCACCTTCCGTCCCGACCCGCGCCTGCCGAAATTCACGCACCTGCTGTATTTCGTTTTCGTATTCGCCGCCTTTCTGAACATCGCCCTGATCCGGCACATCCTGTGCCGTTATTTCTGCCTGTATCGCATGTGGCAGCACTTGTTCAAAACAAAGAAGACGCTGCACGTCGAATACGACGCGAGCCGTTCCGCCGACTGCGCGAAGTGCAACTACTGCGAAACTTCCTGCTTTCTCGATCTGGATCCGACCCAGTTCAAGATTTACGACAGTTGCATCAACTGCGGCGAATGCATCGACGCCTGCGACCGGCTGCACGCGCGCGAAGGCAAACGCGGCCTGTTGCGATTCGAGTTCGGCGAGCGTCGCCTCGACCACGGCTGGCGCGACAGCGTGGACAATCTGGCTTCACGTCTGGGCTGGACGGGCGTGCTGTTTGCCGTCGGACTCGGCCTGTTCGTCTGGGGTTTCGCGACTTACTCGCCGTATGCCGTCGCCGCCTCCCGTGTGGTCAGTCTTGCCAACGCCACCACCAACGAATATCAGATACAGGTATCGAACAAGGTTTACGCGCCCGCAGAAGTCGCGCTGTCAATTCAGGGACTGCCTGAAGGCAGTTATCATCTGCAGGCCAGCACGGTGAACATCGCCCCCAGTGCGCGCGCCGATGTCGATCTGAGCCTTTCGCCCTCCCTGTCCAAAGGCTTGCACCGGATCATCATCGAGGCGCGCGCAACAAACGGGTGGAGCGAAAAAGTCGTATTGGAACACTACGCCTCAGGCACGCCCTGATGATGACCGCAAACGGCACATTTCATTTAAACTCTGCCCACCATGACGCTTTCCACTCTCACCGCCCTGTCTCCGCTTGATGGCCGCTACGTCGGCAAGGTCGACGCGCTACGCAATCACTTCAGCGAATACGGCCTGATGCGCTATCGCGTGCTGATCGAAATCGAATGGTTCAAGGCGCTGGCTGCGGAGCCGTCCATCACCGGCTTCCCGCCGCTTTCCGACGCCACGCAGAAACAACTGGACACACTTGCCAGCGAATTCAGCGTCGCCGATGCCGAGGCAATCAAGACCATCGAAAAGCGCACCAACCACGACGTGAAAGCCATCGAATACTGGCTGCGCGACAAGCTGGCGACCAATCCGGAAACGGCGGACAAGCTCGAATTCATCCACTTCGCCTGCACTTCAGAAGACATCAACAATCTCTCGCACGCGCTGATGCTGAAAGCAGGCCGTGATGATGTCCTGCTGCCCGCGCTGGATACGATCATCAACCGTCTGCGCGACCTCGCGCATCAACTCGCGGATCTGCCCATGCTGTGCCGCACGCACGGCCAGACCGCCACGCCCAGCACGCTGGGCAAGGAAATGGCCAACGTCACGCACCGCCTGCTGCGCGCCCGCGAACGTCTCGCCAGTGTCGAACTGCTCGGCAAGATCAACGGCGCCACCGGCAATTACAACGCGCATCTCGCCGCCTATCCCGATGTGGACTGGGAAAATTTCGCGCGCCGCTTCGTCGAAGCGCGCGGCCTCAGCTTCAATCCCTACACCATCCAGATTGAGCCGCACGATTGCATGGCGGAACTGTACGACGCCTGCGCCCGCGCCAACACCATTCTGATCGACCTCAACCGCGACATCTGGGGCTACATCTCGCTCGGCTATTTCAAACAAAAAGTCGTGGCGGGTGAAGTCGGCTCCTCCACCATGCCGCACAAGGTCAACCCGATCGACTTTGAAAATTCGGAAGGCAACCTCGGCCTCGCCAATGCGCTGTTGCGGCACCTGTCCGACAAGCTGCCCGTCTCGCGCTGGCAACGCGATCTGACGGATTCCACCGTGCTGCGCAACATGGGCGTGGCGTTCGGTCATACGCTGCTGGCCTGGGAATCCTGCCTGAAAGGGCTGGGCAAACTCGAAGTCAATCCGCAGCGCGTGGCGGAAGACCTCGACAACAGCTGGGAAGTGCTGGCGGAGCCGATCCAGACCGTCATGCGCCGCTACGGCATCGCCAACGCCTACGACAAACTCAAGGAATTCACGCGCGGCAAAGACGGCATCAACCGCGACAGCCTGCGCGCTTTCATCACCGAACAGGAAATACCGGAAGCGGACAAAGCGCGCCTGCTCGCGCTGACACCGGCGGACTACACCGGCAAGGCGGCGGAGTTGGCGCGCAGGATATAGAACTGCAAACCTGAACGAAGGCGGGGCGCACCATGCAAATCCATCGAAATGCCGGAAGGCACATCCTGATTCTTGCCACCGGCGCGCTCCTGTCAGGCTGCATGTCGCTCACGCCGACAACGCCAAGTGACACCGGAACTGCCGCCTCCCTGACCGCCCGACCGGCCATTCTCCGCAGCTACACCCCCATTGCCGTCATCAAGGATTCCGTCAGCCCGGAAAACAAACGCAAGGCAGATTTCTTTTACGTCTCGGCAATCAATGGGGAAAAAGTTGAAGACAGCCGGCTAAAAACCCTTGCAGCCAACCGTGGACACGGGTTCGAGATGACACCCGAAACGATCGCAAGAAGCATTCCGGTTCAAGAGACCACGTTTACCATTGTGGGTCGAACCGAATATGCCGCGCCGATACTCACGCTCACGAACACCGTCTACCAGGTAACAGGCGCCATCACGTTCACGCCGGAAGCCTCTCACCGCTATGTGGTTCGCGGCAAACTGGGGGAAGACTACTCTGCCGTATGGATCGAAGATGAAGAAACCGGCACGCTGGTCAGCAACAAAATCGAGACATACGGATCATCGGCGCTCGGAACGCTGGACAAATAACACCCAAACAGTCTTTACGCCGCCTGCGCGGGAATATGCTGCCGTTGCGAAACGATGCGGTTGTTCTCGTCCACGTAAACGAGTTGCGGCTGGAATTTCTGCAATTCCAGTTCTGAATACATCGCGTAGGTCGCGATGATGAGGATGTCGCCGGGATCGGCTTTGTGCGCCGCCGCGCCGTTCACCGAAATGACGCCGGAGCCGCGCTGGGCGCGGATGGCGTAAGTGGTGAAGCGCTCGCCGTTGGTCACGTTGTAGATGTCGATCTGCTGGTACTCGCGGATGTCCGCGGCATCCAGCAAATCCTCGTCTATCGCGCACGAGCCCTCGTAATGCAGCTCCGAGCGCGTCACGCGCACACGGTGCAGTTTGGACTTGAGCATGATGCGTTGCATGGGGTACCTCCCGCAAATGGGGGACGCATTATATACAAACTTCCAGATTATCGATTAATCGCGTCTGTCCGAGCCAGGCGGCGGCGAGTATGACCAACTCGCGTTCACCGGCGCGCGGCGGCAACAAATCGGACTGCGCGCGCACGGCGACGTAATCCACCCGCCAGCCTTGCGCGGTCAAATTTTCCGCCGCTTCGCGCGCCAATTCATCGTAATCCGTCGCGTCGCCGAGCATGACTTCGCGCATGGCAACCAGCGTTTGACGCAGCGCAACCGCTTTGGTTCGCTCGTCCGCGCTCAAATACTGATTGCGCGAACTCAGCGCCAGCCCGTCCGCCGCGCGCGCGGTTTCGCCGCCGACGATCTCAACCGGCATGTTCAGTTGCGCCACCACCTGGCGGATCACGAAAAGCTGCTGGTAATCCTTTTTGCCGAACACGGCGAACTGTGGTCGCACGATTTCCAGCAATTTGGTCACCACCGTCGCCACGCCGCGAAAATGCCCCGGACGAAACGCGCCGCACAAATCGTCCTCCAGCGGCGGGATCACCGTCACCTGCTGCGGTTGCGGATACAACTCGCGCTCGTCCGGCGCGAACACCACGTCCGCCAAACCTTCCAGCTTTTCGCAATCCGCCTGCAACGTGCGCGGATAACGGCCAAAGTCCTCGTTTGCGCCGAATTGCAAAGGATTAACGAAGATGCTGACGACAACGCAGCGGCCTTTTTCCCGCGCAATGCGCACCAGATCGAGATGACCTTCGTGCAGATTGCCCATGGTCGGAACAAACGCGACCGCCGTCTCTGCCGCAAGACGGCGACGCAATTCGGCGACAGTGGAAACAAGCTGCATCAGAAACTGTGTTCCCCGCCCGGAAACGCGCCGGACTTCACTTCCGCCGCATACCGCGCCACGGCCTCAGCGATGGAAGCCGCGCCCTGCATGTAATTTTTCACGAAGGAGGGCTTCTTGCCCGGATAAATGTCCAGCATGTCATGCAGCACCAACACCTGACCGGAACACGCCGCGCCCGCGCCGATGCCGATGGTGGGAATGCGCACCCGCGCGGTGATTTCTCCGGCGAGCCGCGCTGGCACGGCTTCCAGCACGATCAGACTGGCGCCGGCTTGATCGAGCGCAGCGGCATCGCTCAACAACCGCTGCGCGTCCGCGTCGCTCTTGCCTTGCGCGCGATAACCGCCAAGCTGATGCACCGACTGCGGCGTCAAGCCGATGTGCGCGCACACCGGAATGCCGCGCTGCGTCAGGAACGCAACCGTGCCCGCCATCGCTGCGCCGCCTTCCAGCTTGACCATCTGCGCGCCCGCCGCCATCAGCCGCGCCGCGTGTTCAAAGGTTTTTTCCGGACTGACCTGAAACGTGCCGAACGGCATGTCCGCGATGACGAACGCGCGCTTCGCGCCGCGCGCCACACATGCGGTGTGGTAAACCATCTCGTCCAGCGTCACCGGCAGCGTGCTTTCGTGCCCCTGCAACACCATGCCCAGCGAATCGCCCACCAGCAGCACGTCGATGCCGTTCGCCTCCAGCAACGCGGCAAAGCTGGCGTCGTAACACGTCAGCGTCGCCAGCTTTTCACCCTTGGCGTGCATGGCTTGCAGATCAGTCAATGTCGTTCGCATCACGCCCCCATGCTGAAAAATTCGCGCGGCCCGCGCATCTCGTTGATGCGTTGCAGCAGCAACGAAAAATCGTCCTCATTATCCACGAAATTCAGGTGCTCGCTGTTAATCACCAACACCGGCGCCGCGTCGTAATGGTGGAAGAAATCACTGTACGCCTGCGCCAGCCGCGTCAAATAAAAATCGGAAATCGCGCGTTCGTGCGCGTGCGCGCGGCGGCGCACGCGCTCGACCAGCTTTTCCACCGGCGCTTGCAGGTAGATCACCAGATCCGGCGCGGGCGCTTGCGGCGCGAGGCTCGCGTAAATGTTCTGATACAGCGAAAACTCCTCGTCGCTCAGGTTGATGCGCGCAAACAACCTGTCCTTGTCGAACAGGTAATCCGTGATCGTGCGCGTTTGAAACAAATCGCGCTGCGCCAGATCGCGCACCTCATTGCTGCGCTGAAACAGGAAAAACAACTGTGTCGGCAGCGCGTTGCGCAGCGGGTCTTGATAGAAGCGCGCAAGAAAAGGATTTTCCTCCGGCTTCTCCAGCAAGGTCTGCGCGCCGAGGTGGTCGGACAAACGCTGCGCCAAACTGGTCTTGCCGACGCCGATGGGGCCTTCGATGGCGATGTAGTTGTATTTATCGAGCATGTGGTTTCAACATTCTCCAGCCAAGACATCTCCAAATAGAGACGCGGCGGTTTTACTCCCTCTCCCTTTGGGAGAGGGCTGGGGTGAGGGCTTGTTTTTCCGCCGCACCCCTCACCCTAACCCTCTCCCAAAGGGAGAGGGAATTGCCGCCACTCGCTGATCCGCGCACTGCCGCATCGCCTCCGCCGCCGAGCCGATGCCCGGTATCACGCAATCCGGCGCGATTTCCAGCAAGGGTTGCAACACGAACGCGCGCTGGTGCATGCACGGATGCGGCAAGGTCAGCCCTGGCTCCTGCAACACCAGATCACCATACAGCAACAAATCCATGTCCAGCGTGCGCGGCGCATTGCGAAAGTCGCGCGTGCGACCGGATTCGCGCTCCAGTTCCAGCAGCGCTTCAAGCAGCGCGCGCGGCGGCAGCATCGTTTCCAGCCCAGCCACAGCGTTGATGAAATCCGGCTGATCCGCAAATCCCACCGGCGCACTGCGATACAGCGAAGAACGCGCCCGTACCTGCGTTTTCGGCAGCCGGTTCAACGCCTCCATCCCGCGCAACACCTGCGCCGCAGGATCGGCGAGATTGCTGCCGAGGCCGACGTACACGCTGCGCTCGATCACGCTATCGGCAGCTCCGCCTGCACCGGCTGCGCGGCATCCGCCGCCGGTTTCTTGCGCCGACGCCGACGCGGTTTTTTCGGGCTGCTATCCGGCAGCAACATCTCGGCGCGGCGCGCCTCGGACGCGTCCTGAAATTCCTCCCACCAGGCGGCAAGCTCGCCATCCGCCTCGCCGCTCTCGCAGCGCAACACCAGAAAATCGTAAGCGGCGCGAAACCGTTGCAGCGTCAGCATGCGCAAGGGACGCTGGCCGCCGCGCTGCTCAAAGCGCGGCTGCATCAGCCAGATTTCCTTCATCACCGCATCGTGACGATGCGGAATCGCCAACTGCTCGCGCTGACGATCCAGCACCTCGTCCATCGCCTCGTGCAAAGCGGGAACCGGACGCACGCCAGCCTCCTGCCGCGCCTTCCAGGCCGCAATCACCTCATGCCACAGCAGCGCGGCAAACAGGAAAGCGGGCGATACCGGCTTGTCCTCGCGCACACGCTGGTCGGTATTTTTCAACGCCAGCAGAACAAAATGCTCGCCCTGCGGCTGTTCCAGAATCACATCCAGCATCGGCAACAAACCGTGGTGCAGGTTCATCGCGCGCAGCTTTTTGATGCACTCCACCGCATGACCGGACAGCAGCATCTTCAACATTTCGTCGAGCAAACGCGCTTGCGGCACGTTGTCGAGCAGGTTTTTCATGCTGGCGATGGGCGCTGCGGTCGCGGCGTCCAGCTTCAAGCCGAGCTTGGCCGACAGGCGCACCGCGCGCAACATGCGCACCGGATCTTCGCGGTAGCGCGTCGCCGGATCGCCGATCATGCGCAGGATTTTCGCGCGGATGTCGGCGTAGCCATCGTGGTAATCGAAAATTTCCTGCGTGGCAGGGTCATAAAACAACGCATTGGCGGTAAAGTCGCGCCGCGCCGCGTCCTGCTCCTGATCGCCGAATTCGTTGTCGCGCAGCAAGCGACCATGCTCGTCGGTCTGCGCGTCCTCGGCATCGACCATGCGGCGGAACGTGGAAGTCTCCACCGTCTCCTCGCCAAAAATCACATGCACCAAGCGAAAACGCCGCCCGATGATGCGCGAACGGCGGAACACGCGGCGCACCTCCTCCGGCGTCGCATCGGTCGCCACGTCGAAATCCTTGGGATGACGCCCCAGCAGCAAATCGCGCACCGCGCCGCCGACCACGAAGGCCGAATAACCCGCCGCCTGCAAACCGTCCGTCACCCGCCGCGCAGCCGAACTGATGCCATTGCGACCGACACCGTGTTCCTCGAACGGAATGATGTGGCAATTCCCCTCCGTCCTGATTTGCGGAGCCGCGCCAAACACGCGCTTGATCAGCTTTTTAATCATTGAAATCCGTGCGATGACCGCATGGGAACGGTCTTGAAAAGAAGCGGAATTATACACCGGGCGCAAAGCCCCCCTGCGCCACAGATTGCGGCCTGCCTGCGACTCACCACAGATTTTGACCTGCCGCCTTACGCAATCCAATGAAAATTCAAAAACCTATCTACCTTGATAGCTAGGCACGCCTCCCCCGTTTTTGTAGAAAGGAATCTCATCCCAACACATTTTCAGGCACAAAAATGACCGCCCTCCCGCCATCACCAGATTTCTCCGACATCGCGCAATTGATCACCACCGCCCGGCAACGCGCTGTGCAGGCGGTCAACACCACGCTGATTGATCTGTACTGGCAGATCGGCGAGCGCATCAGCCGCAAGATCGCCGCCTCTGAATGGGGCGACGGCGTGGTAACGCAACTGGCTCAATATCTGGCGCGAACCCAGCCGGGGCTGCGCGGCTTTACTCGCGCTAACCTGTTCAGAATGCGGCAATTTTATGAGGCGTATGCGGACAATGAAATTGTCTCACCACTGGTGAGACAATTGCCCTGGACGCATCATCTCATCATCCTGAACCAGAGCAAGCGCGCGGAAGAGCGGGAATTCTATTTACGGCTCGCCATGCAGGAGCAATGGAGCAAGCGGCAACTGGAACGCCAGTTTAAAACGGCTTTGTTCGAGCGTACCGTGCTGAGTCCGCCAAAAGTGTCGCCACTGGTGTCACAAATTCACCCCGACGCCGCCAGCATTTTCAAGGACAGCTACCTGCTCGAGTTTCTCGGCCTGCCGCAAGGTCACGCGGAAACCGATCTGCACAGCGGCCTGCTGGCGCGGCTGAAGGATTTTCTGATCGAGCTGGGACGCGACTTTTGCTTCATCGGCAGCCAATATCCGATGCAAATTGGCGGACGTGATTTCGCACTCGATCTGCTGTTTTTCCATCGCGGACTGAACAGCCTCGTCGCCATCGAGCTGAAGGTCGGGCGCTTTGAACCGGAATATCTGGGCAAGCTGAATTTCTACCTCGAAGCATTGGATCGGAAGGTAAAGAAGCCGCACGAACGCCCCGCCATCGGCGTATTGCTGTGCGCGAGCAAGGACGACGAAGTGGTCGAATACGCCTTGAGTCGCAGCGCCTCGCCCGCGCTGATCGCCGAATACCAGACCCAACTGCCGGACAAGGCGCTGCTGCGGGCGAAGCTGCATGAGTTTTACCTGCAAAACGCACCGGTGCTGGATGCTGATGCGGTGACGTAGAGGCTAACTCCAACTTGGACATACCACAAAAATTAGCCACCAGAAGCAGACAAAAATTTGAGTGAAACGCTTTCCTGGTGGTCTCCCAAAGTCACCGGCATCACACCCGAAAACTTATATCTCTATATATCCAAAGGACATTCATACAATGCTTCGAGCTGCTCGCGCGTCAGCATGTCGTCCGCCGCACCACTGCGCGTGTCGCCGTCCGGAAACAACAACAACACATGGTCGCAGCAGCGCCGTACCCAGGCGAGGTCGTGCGACACCATCAGCACCGCGCCGCCCTGCTGCGCCAGTTGCGTGAAAATCCGCATGGCGGCGATCTGGTGGCGCAGGTCGAGATTTTGCAGCGGTTCGTCCAGCAGGCAGCACTGCGCTTGTTGCGTCAATAATTGTGCAATCGCGGCGCGTTGGCGTTCACCGCCGGACAAGGTATTCAGCGGACGTTGCGCGAAGGCGGACAGTTCCGTCTGCGCCAGCGCGGCGGCGGCGATGCGCTCGTCTTCTGCGCTGTATCCGAACAATGCGGTGCGGTGCGGGAAACGTCCCAACAGCACATAATCCAGCACGCTGCCCCAGAATTCGCCGCTTTCCTGTTGCAACAAGACGGCGAGATGACGCGCGACGGCGCGGCGATTTCCACCGTGCAACGCCTGTTCCGTCCAGGCCACCGTCCCCGCCTCCGGCGCGCGCAGACCTGCCAGCGTGCGCAGCAGCGTGGTTTTACCCGCGCCGTTTTGCCCCAGCACGCCCCAGCATTCGCCGGGGCGGATGTCCAGATCGAGGTCGCGGCAGACGATTTTGCCACCGATGGATACCGTCAGATTGCGCGCTCGTAGCGTCATGTCCGCCGCCCCAGCAGCCACAGCAAGGCCGGCACGCCGAGCAGCGCGGTGAGTACGCCGACCGGCAGTTGCAGCGGCGACCACAGGGTGCGCGCCAGCGTGTCGGCCAGCACCAGAAACGCGCCGCCGAGCAACACCGACAGCGGAACCAGCCAACGGTGAGCGCCCACTCCCATCAATCGCACCGCGTGCGGCGTCATCAGCCCGACGAAGCCGATGCCGCCGCCGAGTTGCAGCGCGGTCATCGTCAGCAACGCCGCCGCGAAATACAGTGCCGCTTGCCAGCGCCCGATGGCCAATCCCAGCGCGGCGGCTTTGTCGGCGCCGCCCGTGATCACGTCCAGCCCGCCAGCAAAAATCGTCGCGCACGCCACCGCCACCGGCAGCACCACCCAAGCCAGC
>JAITMU010000011.1 GCA_031277195.1 Gallionellaceae bacterium
CCCGCCCTACCCTAGCTGGAATCCGACAACCGAACCAAAAACCGCTCCAGATCTCTCGGCAATTCCGCCGTCACCCGCAGCGCCTCTCCCGTCAACGGATGCGAGAACCCAATCGCATACGCATGCAAAAACATGCGCTTCAATCCCTGTTTCGCCAGTTCCTTGTTGCGCGCGAAGTCGCCGTATTTTTCGTCGCCTGCGATGGGATAGCCCAGATGGGCGAGATGCACGCGAATCTGGTGGGTGCGGCCTGTTTTTAGCTGCGCTTCCAGCAGGGAAAATTCACCGTAAGCGCGTTGCAGCGCGAATACCGTGTGCGATTCCAGGCCGTCCTCGCGCACCATCACGCGGCGCTCGCCATCCGGGCGGGTGAATTTGTGCAGCGGCAGGCGCACATGCTGTTTGGCGTTTTTCCATTGACCCAGCGCCAGCGCGAGATAGCGTTTGTCGGTTTTGCCGTCGCGCAGCTGTTCGTGCAAGCCAACCAGCGCGGAACGTTTTTTCGCCAGCAGCAACACGCCGGAGGTTTCCCGATCCAGACGATGCGCAAGTTCGAGAAGACGCGCGTCGGAGCGGCTGGCGCGCAGTTGTTCGATGACGCCAAAGCTGACGCCGCTGCCGCCGTGGACGGCAACGCCGGCGGGTTTGTTGATCGCCAGCAGAGCGTCGTCCTCGTATAAAACCGGAAATTCCGCCACCGGTACCCGTTCCGTTTCGGCGCGTTCCGCCAGACGCACCGGCGGAATCCGCACCAAATCGCCAAGTTGCAGGCGGCAGGTCTGATCCACACGCTTCTTGTTCACCCGCACCTCGCCGCTGCGCAAAATGCGGTAGATGTGGCTTTTGGGCACGCCTTTCAGGTGCCGCGAGAGGAAATTGTCGATGCGCTGTCCGGCGGCGTCTTCGCCGATTTCGGTGAAATTTACAGATTCTTTGCCTAAATCTTTCATTTTGCTTATACTTCGCTCCGCGCGCGCGCCTTCGTCTTCAGCTTTGGAGTTTTTCTCCGCTGGACACATGGTCGGCAATCAAGCCTCCGCCGCGCCCGCCCGGTTATCTTGCTCACCGGAAACCAAGCAGCGATGGTAATTGATTTGCGCGCTCCAGACACTGTAGATTTTTGACGTGTCGCCCTGCACCACCGGCGGCACCTGACTGAAAAACAAGCTGAACGAGAAACTGACTTCAACGGACATCGGACTAACATAAATTGACGATTACTGTTGCATAACCTTTAGCTTTCTCGCGCGCTGACCAGCGCGCAGACTTGTTGTGCCCGTGCCGGAGCGCGGGAGAAAATAAAAATGAAACGCATGTTATTCAATGCGACACAGCCGGAAGAACTCCGTGTCGCCATTGTCGATGGTCAAAAACTGATAGACCTCGACATTGAAACCGCCGGCAAGGAACAACGCAAAAGCAACATCTACAAAGCAGTCATCACCCGCATCGAGCCCAGCCTCGAAGCCTGTTTCGTCGAATACGGCGGCAACCGCCACGGTTTCCTGCCCTTCAAGGAAGTCGCTGTCCAGTTTTACCAGCCCGGCGCGAATGGCCGCTCCACCATCAAGGAAGCCTTGAAGGAAGGCCAGGAACTGCTCGTGCAGGTGGACAAGGACGAACGCGGCAACAAGGGCGCGGCGCTCACCACCTACGTCAGTCTGGCCGGACGCTACATCGTGCTGATGCCGAACAATCCGAACGGCGGCGGCGTGTCGCGCCGCATCGAAGGCGAAGACCGCAACGAGCTGCGCGACATTCTGGCGCAACTCGAAGTGCCCTCCGGCATGAGCATCATCGCCCGCACTGCCGGCATTGGCCGCAGCCTGGAAGAATTGCAATGGGATTTGAATTACCTGGAGCAACTCTGGACGGCGATTGAAAGCGCCGCCGCGACAGAAAAAGCGCCGTCGCTGATCTATCTGGAAAGCAGTCTGGTGGTGCGCGCGATCCGCGATTACTTCCATCCCGACATCGGCGAAATCCTGATCGACACCGACGACATCTACCAGCAGGCGCAAGCCTTCATGGGTACGGTGATGCCGGCCAACGTCAACCGCATCAAGCGTTATCACGACGACGTGCCGCTGTTCTCGCGCTTTCAGATCGAGCATCAAATTGAATCTGCGCATTCGCGCCAGGTGAATCTGCCTTCCGGCGGCGCGATTGTCATCGACCATACCGAAGCACTGACCGCCATCGACATCAACTCGGCGCGCGCCACGCGCGGCGGCGACATCGAAGCGACGGCGCTGAACACCAACCTCGAAGCCGCCGACGAAATCGCGCGTCAACTGCGTCTGCGCGATTTGGGCGGGCTGGTGGTGATCGACTTCATCGACATGGAAAGCAGCCGCAACCAGCGCGATGTGGAAAACCGTTTGCGCGACGCGCTGCGTTACGACCGCGCGCGCGTGCAGACCGGCAAGATTTCGCGCTTCGGTCTGCTCGAACTGTCACGCCAGCGTTTGCAGCCCAGCTTGTCCGAACTCGCGTACATCCCCTGCCCGCGCTGCAACGGCATCGGCCACATTCGCGGCACGGAATCCACCGCGCTGCACATCTTGAGGATTATTCAAGAGGAAGCGATGAAAGAAAACAGCGCGGCGATTCATGTGCAGGTGCCGGTGGATGTCGCCACCTTCCTGCTCAACGAAAAGCGCGCCGACATTCACCGCATCGAATCGCGCCTGAAAGCGGGCGTCACGCTGATTCCGAATCCGCATCTGGAAACGCCGCATTACAGCGTCACCCGTTTGCGCCACGACGATCTGCACGGCGACGCGCTGCAAGCCAGTTACAAGCTGGTGGAAAAGCCGCAGGAAACCGACATCGCCGCCGAAGCCGCACAGGAGATCAAGGCACAACAACGTCAGCAAGCCGCGGTGAAAAGCATCACGCCCGCGCAACCTGCGCCAACGCAGGCCGCGCCGAAAAAGCAAAAATCGCTTATGGGCAAATTGTTCGGCTGGCTCTTTAGCGCAGAAGAAGAAAAACCCGCCGCCAAGCCCGCCGGAAAATCCGGTAATCGCGGCAAGCAACGCGAACGCGGCAACGGCAAGCGCGATGACAATCGCCGCGACCGCGATGCCGCAGGCGGCAAGCAACGTCGCGAACGTGGCGATGGCGCAAACAAACCGGAGCGCGCAGAGAAGGCGGAAAAGCAGGCGCGCGCGGACAAGCCCGAATCGCAGAAACAGCAAAAACAGGAACAACGCGGCGAACGGCAAGCGCGTCAGGAACGTCAGCCGCGCATCGAGCAAGCTGTGGCACCCGTCACGACGGCAACAGAAAATACCGAGGCCGATACCGCATCACAAACGGAAAACGGCGCTCGCGAAGGTCGCCGTCGTGGTCGTCGCGGCGGACGGCGCGAGCGCGAACGGCGCGAGCAAGCGGCGAATGAAGCCGCCGCGAACGCAACGAACGACACCACGGAAAACGATTTCCCCGCGCCGGTTCAAGCGGTCGAAGCGGATCAGATCGCGCCGCATTCCGATGCCGAACAGATAACGTTTGCACCGATGGAAACAGCAGCCATCATCGGCGAGCCCATCATGCCGGTGGAAGAAGCCATCACGATTGACGAGCCTGCCGCGCCCGCCTTCATCGACCAAGCGCCGCAGGTTGAAGAAAATTGGGATCTGCTGCTCGATGATCCGGCGGACTTCACGGAAGTCGAAACGACGGAAATTTCCACGCCGGAAATTGTCGAAGCGAGCGTTGCCGAACCTGAATTTGTAGCGCCAGAAGTGGTTGCGCCAGAGATCAAAGCGCCGGAAGTCGCAGCGTCGGCTCCTGCCGCCAATGGCTTGGTGCAAATCGAAACCGATCCCGCCAAGCGCGTCGCCACGCCCATCGCAGTGGCAGAAACGCCCCACATCCCGCGCCGCCGCTCGCGCCCGCGTGAGGTTTACAGCATCGAGAATAGCGAGCCGCTGGTGCAGATTGAAACGCACACGGCGAAGCAGGAGTAAATCCTCCCCTCACCCTGACCCTCTCCCCGCAAGCGGGGAGAGGGAATGGATGGCTGAATTAGGGGGATGGAGAAAATTCTATCTCCTCATCCCTTCCAGCACACCCTCCGACGCATCCTCAATCAAATCCAGTACCCGCTCAAATCCCGCTTCCCCGCCATAATAGGGATCAGGCACTTCGCGCTCCTCATGTCGTTTGGCGAAATCAAGAAACAACCCAAGGTGCGCAGTCGCGTCGCGCGGACGCAGGCGTTGCAAAATCGCAAGGTTATCGTCATCCATCGCCAGCACATAATCGAATCGCTTGAAGTCGGCCGCTTCAACCTGTCGCGCGCGCAACGGCGACATGTCATAGCCGCGTCTGGCTGCGGCGCGCTGCGCGCGAGCATCCGGCGCTTTACCGATGTGATAGTCGTGCGTACCGGCGGAATCAATCTCAATGGATTGCGAAAGCCCGGCTTTTTCGACGTAGTGACGAAATACGGCTTCTGCGGTGGGCGAACGGCAGATGTTGCCCATGCAGACGAACAGGATTTTGGTTTTTTCGCTCATGGAATGACGGGGCTTATTGATACCTCAACGCATCAATCGGTCTCATCCCTGCCGCTTTGCGCGCCGGATACCAACCGAAGAAGATGCCCACTGCGGCGGCGACAGCGAAGGCGGTGATGATGGAAATCGGCGTGATCAGCACGGTCATGCCGGCCAGCAATTCCACCGCGAGCGCGCCGCCGACGCCGACCAGCACGCCGACGAAACAGCCGATCACGGAGATGATGATGGCTTCCAGCAGGAATTGCAGCAGGATGTCGTTGCCGCGCGCGCCGATGGCCATGCGGATGCCGATTTCGCGGGTGCGTTCTGTCACCGACACCAGCATGATGTTCATGATGCCGATGCCGCCGACCAGCAGCGAAATGGATGCAATCGCGCCCAGCATCAGCGACATCACTTGCGCAGTTTCGGCGGCGGTGTCGGCCATCGCGGTCATGTTGCGCACGGTGAAATCGTCCTCCGCGCCTTCGCGGATGCGGTGACGCTGGCGCAGCAATTCGTTGATGGCGATTTCCACCCTGGGCATGGCGTCGTCTGAATCCGCCTGCGCCATGATGAAGCGCACGGAGCCGCCAAAGCGGGTGCCGAACAATTTGCGCTGCGCGGTCGTCACCGGCACGACCGCGGTGTCATCCTGATCGCGCCCGTCCAGGCTTTGGCCTTTCTTCGCCAGCACGCCGAGTATGGTGTACGGGCTGTTATTGATGCGTATCGTTTTGCCGATCGGATCTTCATCGCCAAACAGGTTCTGCACCACCGTCTGCCCCAGCAATACCACCTGCGTCGCCGAACGCACATCGGAGTCCGCGAAAGGAAATCCCGCCGACAATCCCCAGTCGCGCACGGTGAGAAAACTCGGCGTGGTGCCGGTCACTTGCGTGCCCCAGTTATTCGGGCCGTAAACCAGTTGGGCGGAGCCGGGCACCATCGGCGCGGCGGCGCTCACCGAGGAGAGTTCGGAAATCGCCTGCGCGTCCGCCGCATTCAATGTTGGCGTGGCGCCGCCGCCGAGACGAACGCCGCCAGTCGTCACGGAACCGGAGAGGATGATGAACAGATTGCTGCCCATCGAGGCGATGGAATCTTCCACCCGCTTCTGCGCGCCCTGCCCGATTGCCAGCATCAGAATCACCGCGCCGACGCCGATCACCATGCCCAGCATGGTCAGGAAAGTGCGCGTCCGGTTCGCGCCCATCGCGCTCCAGGCTTCATGCAGCATGTCGCCAATCATGATGACGCGGGCTCCAGATGTTCGGGTCCGGCGTGCGCAACCGCGCCGTCGTACACGATGCGCCCGTCGCTCAGCCGGATCAGTCGTTGCGCGTAACGGGCAACGTCAGGCTCATGCGTGACCAGCACGATGGTGATGCCGTCGCGCTGGTTCAGCTCGCTGAAGATGTCCATGATTTCGTAACTGGTCTTGGTGTCGAGGTTGCCGGTCGGCTCGTCGGCGAGCAGCAATTTGGGCTCATTCACCAACGCCCGCGCGATGGCGATACGTTGTTGCTGACCGCCGGAAATCTGATTCGGGCGGGAACGGTTGTGCGCGCCCAGCCCCACCCTGTCCAACAACGCATTGGCGCGCGCCAGCCGCTCGGCGCGCGGCACGCCGCGATAAATCAACGGCAAGGCGATGTTTTCCTCCAGCGTGACACGCGGCAGCAAATTAAACCCCTGAAACACAAAACCGATGACCTGATTACGCAAATGCGCCAGTTCGTCGCCAGTCAGCGTGCTCACGTCGCGCCCGTTGAGCAGATATTGCCCGCTGGTCGCCACATCCAGACAACCGACAATGTTCATCAGCGTGGATTTGCCCGAACCGGACGCGCCCATGATGGCAAGAAATTCGCCCTGATTGACCGTCAAGGACACGTCCTTGAGCACCGGCACCGCGCCAGCTTCGGTGACGTATTCCTTGAACAGGTGTTCGATGTGGATGACGGGGGTGTTCATGCGCGGAGGCTTTCGGTCAGAACAACCGCATCGGCGATCTGCCGCCCGGTGGCGCTGCGCCGCCCGCAGCCGCCTTGGGTGGCGCGCGGTCTTCCACGATGATGTTCATCCCCTGCTTGAGATCGCCGTCCAGCACTTCTGTCACGCGATTGTCGGTAATGCCGACTGGCACGCGCAGCGCCTTGGGCTGACCGTTTTCCAGCACGTACACCGTGCCCATCGGCGCAACCTCGCCGCCCTTGCCGCGCGCCGGTCTCTGGCCTGCGCCGCCGCCTGCGCCCGTCGGCGGTGCCGCATCCAGCGGGCGGAAGCGCAACGCCGCATTCGGCGCTACCAGCACGTCGTCTTTCTGCGCCACGGTGATGCTCACATACGCGGTCATCCCCGGCAGCAAAATCAGTTCGGGATTGTCCACCGAAATCACCACATCGTAAGTGACCACGTTCTGCGTCGTCGTCGGGTTGAGGCGCACCTGATGCACCTCGCCCTTGAACACGCGATTGGGAAATGCATCGACGCGAAAAGTCGCGGGCTGGCCGACGCGGATGCTGCCAACATCGGCCTCTGCGTAGCTGGTGTTGATCTGCATGTGCGCCAGATCCTGCGCGATGGTGAACAGCGTCGGCGTCTGGAAACTCGCCGCCACGGTCTGCCCAATATCCACGCTGCGCGAGACCACCACGCCGGACACTGGCGAACGGATTACCGCGTAATCGAGATTGGCTCGATCATGTTCAGCGCGCGCATTGGCGGAAACCAGTTGCGCTTCCGCCGCCTTGAGCGACTGCACCGCCGAATCCAATTCCTGTCTCGAGACAAATTCCTTGGCGTAGAGATCACGCATGCGTTTTTCGTTGGCCTGCGCCAGATCCAGCGACGCCTGCGCGCTCGCCCGGCTGGCTTCGCTCTCCTGCAACTGCGAGCGCAACAGCACCGGATCAATTTCCAGCAGCACATCGCCCTCTTTCACCTGATCGTTGAAGTCAACCAGCAGCTTGGACACCGTGCCGGAAACCTGCGTGCCGACATTGACCAGCACCACCGGATTCAACGTCCCGTTCGCCGCGACCGTCTGCGTGATGGAACCGCGCTCAATCGCCGCCGTCGCGTAGCGAACATCGGGCGCAATCTGTTTCGGCATCATCCACCAGACGATGCCGCCTCCGATGACCAGCAGCGGCACGCCCCACATTAAAATTTTCTTGATTTTGGCATTCATGACTTGCGTTACCTTCACAGAGATTTCCGTAGGTTGGGGTGAGCGTAGCGAACCCCAACACATATGCGGCAATGTTGGGGTTCGCTACGCTCACCCCAACCTGCAATTCTTTAATTCCCAACCAGCGTCAAATCCAGTTGCCCCATCGCCTGCGCCAGCGCGAAGCGGCTGGACTGGAAGGTGTACAGCGCGCTGATCCGCTGCTGGCGCGCGCTGGCCAGCGCGCTTTGCGCGGTCAACACATCGAGAATGCTGCCGACGCCAGCTTGATAACGACCCAGCGCCACTTTTTCGGATTGCTCGGCGGACGCCAGCAAATCATTCGCCGCGCGCAAGGCCTGACTGTTGGTGAGCAAAGTCTGGTAGGTGTTCCACACGTCGAGCGCAATCTGGTTCGCCATCAAATCGCGTTCCGCCACGCGCTGCTCCAGTTGCGCCTGCGCGGCGCGAATGCGGTAAACATCGCCGAAGCCGCGGAACCAGGGAAAGGTAATCGAAACGCCGACGGAGTTGCTGGTGCTGCTGGTGTCGAGACCGCCGTCGCGGAAGCGGTTGCGCGCCATCGAACCGTTCAGATTGACGCTTGGCAGCGCATTGGATCGCACCGCCGTGACATTGGCCTCCGCCGCCTTGATCTGCGCTTCGGCGGCCTGCAAATCAGGACGACTTTGACGCGCATCGTTGATCATCCTGCCGATGTCGCGCTCCGCCGCCTCATCGGGCGCCGTGTCCGCCGCAGGCGCCAGCGTGAACGATTGCGCGGCGTCAAAGCCCATGACATTGGCCAGCGTTCCCTGCGCGGAAGCGGCGACGCCTGCCGCGCGAATGCGATCCAGCGTCGCCTGCGACAGCGCTGTTCTCGCCTGCAAACGCTCTGCCGGCGTGCCGGTGCCGACCTGATAGCGGGTCTCGGCGGCATCCAGACTTTTCTGCGCCGACGTTTCCGCCGCGCGCGCCGCATCCACGCTGGCGCGCGAGGACAACACGTTGTAATAAGACAGCACCGCGTTGTAATAAATATCCTGCAATGACGCGTCGCGCGAAGCGTTGGCCGCAACCAGCAACTGCTTCGCGTTTTCCACGCTGGCCGAACGACCGCCGAAATCAAACAGCAGATAGCTGAGCGTCAATCCCACACTCAGCGTCTGCCCCGTGGCGCGCGGACTGCCATCGTTGTTGACGCCATCCGAACGGGAATAATTGACCGGACTGGACAAGGTAGGCAGATACGCCGACATGCTCACCCCCAACTGCGCCGCTTGCGCGCGCGAAGCCGCCCACAAGGAACGGGTTCGCGGGTTATTGCACAGGGACAAATCAACCACGTCCGCCAGCGTCAACGGAGATTGAATACGGTCTTTGGGACAGGCAGCAGCGTGAAATTGAGCGAACGGCCCCGTTTCAACGCGCTTTTCCGTGGAGAAAACATCCAGCGCCGATGCCGATTGCGGCAAGGCGAGAACGCCCAGATTGAATAGTAGTGCTGCAAAAAGAGAACGCCGCATGTTGTCTTGGGAGTTGTTCAGGATTGCGAGAGCTTAGTATATCAAGATGCCACAAGGTTCCGCAGGGACTTGGCTCGCAGGGTAATGTCCCAATTTGAATTTTCCCCCGTCATTCCAGCGAAAGCTGGAATCCAGTTAAAGATAAATAACCCGCACAGCGGACAAAACCTTGTCGTCCAGCTACGCCGGAATATTTTGATAACTGCGCTGGATTCCAGCTTTCGCTGGAATGACGGAGGGGCGATAACGGCAGGGGTCATTAAATTCAAACAGAAACACTACGCTCCGCCAACGCTAAAAAGCCGCCCGCCTCGGCAATGTCAGTGTCGCAATCAATCCGCCTTCCGGCGCGTTTTTCAGCACAACCGTGCCGCCCAACTTGCCAACCAGGTCGCGCGTAATGGTCAGCCCCAGGCCGACGCCGCCTGCGTGGCGATTGCGCGATTCATCGAGACGATGAAAGGGTTCAAAAATTGCCTCGAGCTGGCTCTCAGGAATGCCCGGCCCGGCATCCTGAATGATGATGGACAAATGATCCGCGCCGTCATCGAGACGAATATCAGCGCGATTGCCGTAGCGAACAGCGTTGCCGATCAGGTTATGCAGGCAACGCCGCAACGCGGTCACTTTCACGCGGATCGGTTTTGCCGCGCCGGTGAGGGTCACTGTTTCTCCCAGCTCCGCCGCATCCTCCGCCAGCGACTGCATCAACGCTTCGACATCCAGCAAGCTCAAGGCCTCGGCTCGCCAATCATCGCGCAGGTAATCCAGCGTGGCATTGATCAGCGTCGCCATATCGTTGAGGTCGTTCTGAAACACCGTGCGCGCGGCAGGTTCCAGCTTTTCAGCGCGCAACATGAGCCGCGTAATCGGCGTGCGCAGATCGTGCGAGACGGCGGCAAGAAAATAACTGCGTTCCGCCACCTGCTGGCGGATGCGCGTTTGCATCTGGTTGAATTTGGCGGAGGCCTTGCGAACCTCCTGCGATCCGCTGGTTTCATCCAGCGGCGGACTGTTGAAATCATCGCCAAACTCGCTGGCTGCCTGCGCCAGACGCTTTATCGGCAACGATATCCAGCGCGCGGCGATCCACGACACCAGCGCAATGGCAACAAGCTGGAACACAACCCACACCTCGAATTCCTCGTCCAGCTTGTTCTGGAGTTCTGCTGGCGGCGACGGCGGTGCCAGACCCAGCACATCGACAATGACTTCCCGCGTGAGAAAGTTCGCCGCCGCCAGCATCACAAACAGCAGCGCGAACAGCCGGACAAATTCGGTATCAGGAATCCATCGCTTCATGATGGCGTATTCACCCTAAGCCACCTTGGCGTCAAACAAATAACCTTCGCCGCGCACCGTCTTGATCAGTGAGGGCGCGCGCGAGTCGCTTTCCAGTTTTTGCCGCAATCGGGAAACCAGCAGGTCGATGCTGCGATCGAACAAATCCATGTTGCGCCCGCGCGCCTGATCCAGCAGATAGTTGCGGTTCAGCACGCGCCCCGGATGTTCGACAAACACTTTCAGCAAACGAAATTCAGCGTTGGGCAGGGGAATCACCAGATTTTCCGGCGACACAAGCTGGCGCAGGACAAAATTCAAACGCCAGCCGTTGAATGACGCGCTGTCGCCACCCTTTTCATGTTTGCCGCTGGCGCGGCGCAGTATGCTCTGTATCCGCGCCACCAGTTCGCGCGGCTCGAAGGGTTTGACGACGTAATCATCGGCGCCGACTTCCAGGCCGATCACGCGATCCATCGCTTCGCCGCGCGCCGTCAGCATCAGCACCGGCACGTCCGAGGTCGCGCGCAATTTTCGCAACAGCGACAAGCCATCCTCGCCCGGCAACATCAAATCCAGAATGATGAGGTCGAACATGAAGCCCTTGAGCGCCTTCGCCATCCCCTCGCCGTCAGGCACAGCGACGACCGTCATGTCAAAATCGGACAGATAGTCGCGCAGTAATTGGTTGATCTGAACATCGTCATCAACAAGCAGGATGGAGTGCATGGAATCTCCTCTAACATACATGAATTGGGGTGATTCGCAGTCTAGTGACGACAAGAATCTACAATTTATCCAATTTGTATCAAAGAAGATATATTACACTGGCGACACAAACACCCCTTCCCGCAACGCCCGCAACTGATCCCGCAACTGCGCGGCGCGCTCGAATTCGAGATTTTTCGCCGCGGCGAGCATGTCCTTTTCCAGCCGCGCGATTTCCTTTGCGACCTCTTTTTCGCTCATCGCCAGATATTTCGCCTGCGTCTGCGCCGCCTTCAATTGCGCGCGCTCCGAGTCCATGTCGTATTCGGTGTTGATGATGTCCTTGATGCGCTTGACCACGCCCTGCGGCGTGACGCCATGCGCCTCGTTCCAGGCGACCTGCTTGAGGCGGCGGCGTTCGGTTTCACCGATGGCACGGCGCATGGAATCGGTGACGACATCGGCGTAGAGAATCGCCGTGCCGTGCAAATGGCGCGCAGCGCGGCCTATGGTCTGGATCAATGATCGCTCGGAACGCAAAAAACCTTCCTTGTCCGCATCGAGTATCGCCACCAGCGACACTTCGGGAATGTCCAGCCCTTCGCGCAGCAGGTTGATGCCGACCAGCACGTCGAACATGCCGAGGCGCAGATCGCGGATGATCTCCACACGCTCCACGGTTTCGATGTCGGAATGCAGATAGCGCACCTTGATGCCGTGTTCGGTGAAATAGTCGGTGAGGTCTTCCGCCATGCGTTTGGTCAGCGTGGTCACCAAGGTGCGCTCACCGGCGGCGGTGCGCTTGTTCACCTCGCTCATCAAATCGTCCACTTGGTGCGTGGCCGGACGCACTTCCACAATGGGATCGACCAGACCGGTCGGACGCACCACCTGCTCCACCACCTGCGCGGCGTGCTTCGCCTCGTAATCCGCTGGCGTGGCGGAGACGAACACGACCTGGCGCATCACCTTTTCAAATTCATCGAAGCGCAGGGGACGATTGTCCAGCGCCGACGGCAGGCGGAAACCGTAATTCACCAGATTTTCCTTGCGCGCGCGGTCGCCCTTGTACATGCCGCCGACTTGCGGCACGGTGACGTGGCTTTCGTCGATGAACATGATCGCGTCCGGCGGCAGGTAATCCATCAGCGTCGGCGGCGCTTCGCCCGCTTTGCGGCCGGAAAGATGCCGCGAGTAGTTTTCGATGCCCTTGCAAAAGCCGATCTCGTTCAGCATTTCCAGATCATGCCGCGTGCGCTGTTCGATGCGCTGCGCTTCCACCAGTTTGTTCTCCTGCTGAAACTGGCGGAGACGTTCGGCCAGTTCCACCTTGATGGTCTCAATCGCGCGCAGCGTGGTTTCGCGCGGCGTGACGTAATGGCTGGACGGATACACGGTGTAACGCGGCACGCGACTGACAATGCGCCCCGTGAGCGGATCGAACAGCGACATCGTTTCAACCCCATCGTCGAACAGCGAGAGCCGCAGCGCGTGCTCGTTGCTTTCCGCCGGATAAATGTCGATCACATCGCCGCGCACGCGGAACGTGCCGCGATGAAAGTCCATCTCGTTGCGTTCGTATTGCATGGACACCAGGCGCTGAATCACGTCGCGCTGCGCGATTTTTTCGTTCTCGCGCAAGTGCAGAATCATGCCGTGATAATCCACCGGATCGCCGATGCCATAGATCGCCGACACAGTGGCGACGATCACCGCATCAGGCCGTTCCAACAACGATTTGGTCGCGGACAGCCGCATCTGCTCGATCTGCTCGTTGATGCTGGAATCCTTCTCGATGTAGAGATCGCGCGACGGCACATAGGCTTCCGGCTGGTAGTAGTCGTAGTACGACACGAAATATTCCACCGCGTTTTCCGGAAAAAACTCGCGCATCTCGGCGTACAACTGCGCCGCCAGCGTCTTGTTCGGCGCCATGATGATGGCCGGACGCCCCGTGCGCGCAATCACATTCGCCATCGTGTAGGTCTTGCCGGAGCCGGTCACGCCAAGCAGCGTCTGGAACGCAAGGCCGTCCTCAATGCCTTCCACCAGTTGCGCGATGGCAGCGAGCTGATCGCCGGAAGGCTCGAACGGTTGATGCAAACGCCAAGGACTGTCGGGAAAGGTTTGGATGGTCATGCGGATAACCGTCGCGGAAAAAAATCATTTCACAGCAACCCGACGATTTCCCCGCGCGCGGCCGCGGGCTGGGAGCGAAACCGTAGGCTGGGTGGAGCGCAGCGATACCCAGCACCAACGACGCAACGCTGGGATTACGCTTCGCTCCATCCCAGCCTACACGCGCTCGCCCCATGCTGTTTTCCGGCGACGGAAGGCCGTAGAATACACAGCGTTGCGAACCCAACTTTTAATTCCAAAAAGTTATAGGGATATAACACTATATAACTTCCATTGCAGCATCCGCTGCTTTATAATTGCCGACCATTATAGTTGGGTATTCTGAAAACCTTATGAGCACTGCCCTTACACGCCGCCGCTTCATCGCCCTTGTGGCTGTTGCCGCCGGTTTGCCCTTGCTGTTGCAAACCGGACGGTCGCAGGCGCGGCCTGCGCGCTGGGAGGGGACGGCGCTGGGCGCACCGGCGTCGATCCAGCTTTATCACGAGGACGCGGCTCTGGCGGAAGCGGCGATTGCCGCCGGATTGGCGGAGTTGCAGCGTCTGGAGGCCATTTTCAGCGTTTATCGCGCGGATAGCGCTATTTCGCGGCTGAATCGTGACGGCGTGCTGGAAAATGCGCCGGACGATTTTTTCACCCTGCTGACGCGGGCATTGGCGCTGGCAAAGATCAGCGACGGCATCTACGACCCGACCGTGCAGCCCTTGTGGCAGACCTATTTCCGCCACTTCACCGCCGCCCATCCCGACCCTGCGGGGCCGTCGCAGCGCGACATCGACGCGGCGCTGGCGCTGGTGGACTGGCGCGGCGTTGAACTGGATGCGGCAAACAAGCGCATCGCTTTCGCGCGTCCCGGCATGGGGCTGACGCTGAACAGCGGCGCGCAAGGCTACATCACCGACCGCGTTGCCGCCGTGCTGCGCGCCCACGGCTTTGACCGCATGTTGATCGACATGGGCGAGCCGCGCGCGCTGGCAACCAAGCCGGACGGTTCCGCCTGGCGCATCGGCATCGCCAATCCGGCCAATCCCGCCCAATCGGTGACGACACTGGAAATCGTGGATCAATGCGTCGCCACGTCGGGCGGCTACGGCACCTTGTTCGACGACGCCGGAAAATTCACGCATTTGCTCAACACGCGCACGGGGCGCACTGCGCCTGCCATGCTCGGCGTATCGGTGGTGGCAAACAGCGGCCTCATCGCCGACGGCCTCGCCACCGCCATGTTGATGGCACCGGAAGCGCGGCGGCAAACCATTTTGCGCGAAGCGGGCGGACACAAGGCCGTCTATGTCACGCCTGAGGGCGTGGTTTCCGTTACGGAGGCATGAAATGAACACTCATGATTTCACCACCACCGACTACGCCGCGCCCGGGTTGACAGAAGGCATCGCGCAGGTCGTCGCCCTCGATGGTCGGGGCATCTGGCTGGTGCCGGAACAAACCGGCAGTTGCGGTAGTTGCGCGGCATCGTCGATGTGCAGCGCGAAAGGCATCGGCACGGTGGCAAACCGGCTGGAAGCGCGACGCTTTCGTCTGGACGAAAATCCGGCAGAACTCATCGTCGGCGAGCGCGTCGTCATCGGCGTCCGCGAAAACGCGCTGGTGCGCGCCTCGCTCACCGCTTACGCGATTCCGCTCGTCACGCTGCTGCTGGCGGGCGCGCTGGCGCAATGGCGTTATGGCAGCGATCTCGTCACGATGGCTGCCGCAGTCGGCGGCCTGTTGTTCGGCCTTGCGGTCGCGCGCATCGGCGCGGACAAACTGTTGGCGCGCGGCGACCTCCTGCCGCAATACATCCGCCGCGCCCGCCCCGGCGAAACCTGCAACTCCAAATGATTGAGGCGCAAAGATGAAAGAATATTTTCTCCTGATGGTCGGCGCGGCGTTGGTCAACAACGTCATCCTCGGACGCTTTCTCGGCCTGTGTTCGTTCATGGGCGTGACCACGCGCATCGACACCGCCGTTGGCATGGGCATGGCGGCGACGTTCGTGATTACCGTGTCGTCAATGGTGAACTGGGTGGTGCAGACCTTTTTGCTGCAACCCTACGACCTCGCCTATTTGCGCACGGTAACGTTCATTCTGGTGATCGCAGCGGCAGTGCAATTCACCGAAATGACGGTCAAAAAAGTGTCGCCGCCGCTGTTTCAAATGCTGGGGATTTATCTGCCGCTGATCACCACCAACTGCGCGGTGCTGGGCGTGGCGCTGTTGCTGGTCGCAGGCGAAATGAATTTCATCGCCAGCACGCTGTTCGCTTTTGCCTCGGCGCTCGGTTACAGCCTGGTGATGGTCATCTTCGCCGGTCTGCGCGAACGCATGGCGCTGGCCAACGTCCCGCGCCTGTTCGACGGCCCGCCGATCGGCTTCATCGCTGCCAGCCTGCTGGCGCTGGCGTTCATGGGCTTTTCCGGCATGAGCACCACGGGTTAAAGAATTGAGGAAGACAAGATGTTGATGGCAATCGGCAGTCTGACCGTAATCGGACTGGTGTTGGGATTGATTCTGGGTCTGGCGGCCAAATTTCTCGCGGTCGAACAAAATCCGCTCGAAGCGGAAATCCGCGAAATGCTGCCCGGCTCGCAGTGCGGCCAGTGCGGCTTCGTCGGCTGCGCGCCCTATGCGGAGGCGCTGGCCAAAGGCGAAGCGCCGATTACGCTGTGCGTCCCCGGCGGCAAGGTGTTGATCGACCAGTTGGCGAAAAAACTCGGCGTCGAACCCGACCTGGACGGCTACGAAGAAAAAACGCCGGGCTATGCCTACATCAAGGAAGAATTGTGCATCGGCTGCACGCGCTGCATTCGCGAATGCTCGACGGACGCGATTCTCGGCGCGAACAAGTTAATGCACACGGTGATCGTTGACCCGTGCCACGGCTGCGAAAAATGCGTGCCGGTTTGCCCGACAGATGCGATTGTGATGAAGCCATACGAAGTGACGCTGAACACCTGGTATTGGCCGAAACCGGAAGAAGCGCAAGCAGCGTAAGCAAAATACAGATGAAACTTTTCAGTATCCGTGGCGGCGGCATTCACCCTGATTACCGCAAAGGCCAGACCAGCGAAAAAAGCATCGTCAGGATGCCGCTTCCGGCTGCGCTTTACATTCCGCTGCAACAACACATCGGCGCGCCCGCCGAGGCCGTGGTCGCGGTCAGCGATCTGGTGAAAAAAGGCCAGATGATTGCGCGCGCGCAAGGCATTCTGTCGTCGCCGCAGCACGCGCCGACTTCCGGCAAAGTCATTGCGATTGCGGAAATGATTTCGCCGCACCCGTCCGATTTGCCGCAGACCACCATCGTCATCGAACCCGACGGGCAGGATCAGTGGGCGGATAATCTGCCCGCGCCCATCGCTGATCCGTTCGCGCAGGACGCGCAAGCGATCAATGATCGCGTCGCTGCCGCTGGCATCGTCGGCATGGGCGGCGCAGCGTTTCCGTCGGCGATCAAGCTCAATCTCGGCACGCAGAAAAAGCTCGACATCCTGCTGCTCAACGGCGCTGAGTGCGAGCCTTATCTGACATGCGATGACCGCCTGATGCGCGAACACGCCGACGAGATCATTGACGGCGCGCGCATCATGGCGCACGCGCTGGGCGCGCCTCGGGTCGTCATCGCCATCGAGCAAAACAAACCGCAGGCGATTGCGGCCATGCAGCACGCCGCCGCGCAAACGGCGAATGTCGTCATCGCCAGCGTGCCCGTGCAATATCCGATGGGTTCCGAGCGCCATCTGGCGCAGGTCATCACAGGTCGCGAAACGCCCGCGCGCAAACTCACCGCCGATCTCGGCGTAGTGGTGCACAACGTCGCCACCGCGCGCGCCGTGCGCGAAGCGGTGCGCTTCGGTCGTCCGCTGCTGTCGCGCGTGGTGACGGTGAGCGGCGGCGCGGTGCGCGACCCGCGCAATGTGGAAGCCTTGATCGGCACCCGCGTGGAAGACCTGGTTGAGTTCTGCGGCGGCCTCGCCAGCAAACCCGAACGTTTGGTCAACGGCGGGCCGATGATGGGACAACCGTTCATGCATCTCAATGTGCCCGTCATCAAAGGCACATCGGGCATCCTCGCGCTCGTCCCCAACGAAATAAACGACCAGCCGGAAAGTCCCTGCATTCGCTGCGGCGCTTGCGTCACCGCCTGCCCCTGCGGCCTGTCGCCGCTGGAAATGGCGGCCTTCATCCGCAAGGACAATCTGGAAACCTCCGCCAAGCTGGGCGTGATGGATTGCATCTCCTGCGGCAGTTGCTCCTGGGTGTGCCCGTCGCACATTCCGCTGGTGCAATATTTCAATTACGCCAAAGGCGCGCTGAACGCGCAGGAGCGCGAGCGCCGCAAGAACGAGCGCGTCAAAGTGCTGGCCGACGCGCATATCATTCGCCTGGAGAAAGTTGCGGAAGCCAAGCGTGTCGCGCTGGCTGCGCGCCGAGCGCAGGAAGAAAAGGCAGCGGCAGAAAGAGCGGCGGCGAAGGCGGCCGAAGAGGAAAAGAAGGAGGAACTGCCGAGTTGATTGCCCCCTCACCCTAACCCTCTCCCCGCAAGCGGGGAGAGGGGACTATT
>JAITMU010000080.1 GCA_031277195.1 Gallionellaceae bacterium
CTGGATTCCAGCTTTCGCTGGAATGACGGGGTGGAGAGCATGTAGGGCGGGGCTTTCCCCGCGCGGGGTGAAACGCTCACAGCGCGGGGCAAGCCCCGCCCTACGGGTTCTACGGCGCAATCCGCCGCAAATGTTGCACCACCGACAGCCACGCTCCCAGCCATCCCAGACACGCAGAGAACAGCAGCAGGCCGACGCCATCCGTAACCGGCAGTCCGTGCGGGGTGAAGTCGCTGGCGTAAAGCTGCGCGATTTCGGCGAAGCGGCTGGCCAGCAGGCTGACGCCTCCGGCGATCACGCCCCAGGCGATCAAGCCGCCCAGCAAGCCTTGCAGCAAACCGAAATACAGAAACGGGCGACGGATGAAACTGTCGGTCGCGCCGATCAGTTTGGCGACGGTGATTTCGTCGCGCCGAGTGAGAATTTGCAGGCGGATGGTGTTGAACGTGATGGCGAGCAGGGCGAAGCCGAGCAGCGCGGCCAGCATCAACACCGCCATGCGGCCAAATTCCAGCAGCGCTTCCAGTTTTCTCGCCCAGGCCGAATCGAGTTGCACATGCTCGACGCCAGGCCAGCGGCGCATTTCCTCACGCAACGCTTCCAGCGCCGCCGCGTCGGCCTGGCGCGGATACACGATGAAAGCGTCCGGCAGGGGATTCTGCTCCAGCCCGCCGATCACCTCCTCCAGCCCCGTCGTCTGCTTGAGGCGTTCCAGCGCCTGATCGCGCGGGACAAATTCCGCGCGCTCCACCGCCGGATTCTGTTTCAGCAATCCGCCGATGCGATCCCTGTCCGCGCCCGTGGCGGGCAGCGTCAGGAACACGCTGATCTGCGGCGCGCCCGTCACCCGACTCGTCAAGTCCTGCATGTTGTGCAACAGCACATACATGCCAGCGGGCAGACTGAGCGCAATGCCGATGACCAGCACGTTGAACAGGCCGGACAATGGCGCAAGCACAATCCGCCGCAGCGAAAATGAAAAATCGCGGAAATGCTGCAACAGCCAGTTTTTCATGCTGCGTCTCCCCCCGCCAATTCGCCATGTCGCAGCGTCAGCACGCGCGCGCCAGGCCAGTCGCGTATCGCCTCGTCGTGCGTGGAAATCAGCAGCGTGACGCCGACCTGATGGAATGATTTGAAGATGTTCATGATGTCGCCCGCGTACTCCGCGTCCAGATTGCCGGTCGGCTCATCGGCCAGCAGGATCGCGGGACGATTGACGATGGCGCGCGCGATGCACAGCCGTTGCTGCTCGCCGCCGGACAGCGCGACGGGCTTGGTTTTTTCGCGCGAGAGCAGCCCCACCTTGTCCAGCGCGGCGCGCGCGCGGCTGGCGCTCTCGCGGTGATTGAAGCCGCATATCTGCAACGGCAGCATCACATTGTCGAACGCGCTGCGGTCGAACAGCAGCTTGTGATCCTGAAACACCAGACCGAGATTGCGGCGCAGATACGGCAGCGCGCGCGAGCGGATCGACGCGATGTTCTGCCCCTTGACCACGATGCTGCCGGAGGTCGGACGCTCGATGGCGGCGATGAGGCTCAACAAGGTGCTCTTGCCCGCGCCGGAGTGTCCGGAAAGGAAAACCGCCTCGCCTTCGGCGATTTCGAAGCTGACGTTTTTCAGGGCTTCGAGACCGCCGGGGTAGCGTTTGTAAACCTGGGTGAAACGAATCATGCTCACTCCCCCTCCATCAACGCGCGAACAAAATCTTCCGCCACGAACGGGCGCAAATCGTCCATGCCCTCGCCCACACCGATGAAGCGCACCGGAATCGGGCGGGCTTTGGCGATGGCGGCAATCACGCCGCCCTTGGCGGTGCCGTCGAGTTTGGTCAGCACCAGTCCGGTGACGCCGAGCGCGTCGTCAAACGCTTTGACCTGGCTCAGCGCGTTCTGTCCGGTGTTGGCGTCCAGCACCAGCAACACTTCATGCGGCGCGTCGGGCAGGGCTTTGGCGATGACCCGCTTCACCTTTTTGATCTCGTCCATCAGATGCGCCTGCGTCGCCAACCGTCCGGCGGTGTCTGCCAGCACCACGTCGATGCCGCGCGCCTGCGCGGCTTGCACGGCGTCGTAAATCACGGCGGCGGGGTCGCCGCTCTGCTGCGCGATGACGGTGACGTCGTTGCGCGCGCCCCACTCCGCCAGTTGCTCGCGCGCGGCGGCGCGGAAGGTGTCGCCCGCCGCCAGCAAAACCGATTTGCCCTGCCCTTGCAGGTATTTCGCCAGCTTGCCGATCGAGGTGGTTTTGCCCGCGCCATTCACGCCCGCCAGCATGATGACGAACGGCTTGTGCGTGCCGGTGTCCAGCGGTTTTTCCAGCGGCGACAGGAGATTGAGCAGACAAAACGCCAGCGCTTCGCGCAGTTCTTCGGCTTCGGTGAGACGCCGTTCCTTGACTTGCTGACGCAGATCGGCGAGCAGGGCGCGCGTCGCATCCATGCCGACATCGGCGGTAATCAAAATGGCTTCCAGGTCTTCGTAGAGGTCGTCGCTGATCTTGCCGCCGCGACTGAACAAGTCGGTCAACTGCCCGCCGGTGTTCCGCAAACCGGATTTCAGGCGCGTCAGCCAGCCGCTTTTTGCGGATTTTTCTGCGGGCTTTTGTGTCAGGAAACCAAACATGGTAGCAATAGGGGCAATAGTCGAAAAAGATCAAAATGGCGGATAATGCGCCACCGCTACAATAATCCCGTCACGCCTTCCGCCGTCATTCCAGCGAAAGCTGGAATCCAGCAGGATATTGACCCGCGTAGCGGACAAAACCTTGTCGTCCGGCTACGCCGGTTTTTTTCGACAAGCTGGATTCCAGCTTTCGCTGGAATGACGGCACTGGCGATAATGACGGTGATTGATTAATTTGAGTCATTGAAATGGGACTGAAAATGTACGCAAGACTGTTGCAATTCCTGCTGGTCGCCGCCCTGCTTCCCGCCGCGCCAGCCATCGCCGCGCCGGATACGCCGACGAGCGTGTTCGAAAAAACCCTGTCCAACGGGCTGAAAGTCATCGTCAAGGAAGACCATCGCGCGCCGACTGTAGTGCAGCAAATATGGTATCACGTCGGCAGCATGGACGAGACGACCGGCACCACCGGCGTCGCGCATGTGCTGGAACACATGATGTTCAAGGGCACAAAAAATGTGCCTGCGGGCGAATTTTCCCGCCGCATCGCCGCCGCAGGCGGACGTGAAAATGCGTTCACCAGCAGCGACTACACGGCTTATTTCCAGCAGTTGCACAAATCACAACTGCCGCTGGCGATGCAGCTTGAATCAGACCGGATGCACAACCTGAAATTGTCCGGTCAGGAATTCGACAAGGAAATCCAGGTGGTCATGGAGGAACGCCGGATGCGCACCGACGATGCGGCGCGCTCAATCGTGTATGAGCAGTTGCAGGCTGTCACTTATGTGGCGCACCCCTATCGCAATCCCATCATCGGCTGGATGAGCGATCTGCGCGCGCTCGTCGTGGACGATGCGCGCAACTGGTACAAGAGCTGGTATGCGCCGAACAATGCGACGCTGGTGATTGCCGGTGACGTGAAGGCGGATGAGGTATTCGCGCTGGCGCAGCGTTATTACGGCCCGATTCCGGCGCGCAAACTGCCCGCGCGCAAACCGCATGACGAGCCGCCGCAAAAAGGCGTCAAGCGCATCGTCGTCAAAGCGCCCGCGGAATTGCCCTATCTGGTGATGGTCTATCACACGCCGTCGCTGCGCGACGCCGAGCAGGACTGGAAACCGTATGCGCTGCAAGTGCTGGCTGGCGTGCTGGACGGCAATGATTCGGCGCGTCTGGGCAAGACGCTGGTGCGTGAACAGCAAATCGCCAATGAAGTCGGCGCGGATTACGACTCCATTGCGCGCGGCCCGTCGCTGTTCATGCTGGACGGCGTGCCCGGCAACGGCAAGACCGTGGCCGATCTGGAAGCGGCGTTGCGCGACCAGATTGCGTTGATCGTGAAGAACGGCGTCAGCGAGGAGGAATTGACGCGCGTCAAATCGCAAGTGACCGCAGGCGAAGTGTACAAACTCGATTCGATGTTCTATCAGGCCATGCAAATCGGACAGAGCGAAAGCGTCGGCCTGAAGCATACCGCCATCCCGCTGATGCTGAAAAAACTGCAGGCCGTGACCGCGCAACAAGTGCAGGACGTGGCGCGCGAATTTTTGCAGGACGACAACCTGACCGTCGCCACGCTCGACCCGCAACCGCTGACGAGCGCCAATCAACATGACCAGGCAGGAGAGGCAAATCATGTTCGCTAAATTTTTCTTTATTTCCTCCAACCACACAAAGCCCCTCCCCCCTAGTGGGGGAGGGGTTGGGGAGAGGGGGCTTGGTGAGATTTCCTCCCCCTCTCCCATCAAGGGAGAGGGGGCTGCTCGGTGGAAATTTGCCGGTCGCGAATTTTTCGCGCTGCTCGCCCTGCTCCTCTCCGCTCCCGCATTCGCCACGCCCGCCATCCAGCACTGGCAGGCTCCCAGCGGCGCGGAAGTGTATTTCGTGGAAGATCACGGCCTGCCGATGCTCGATGTGTCGGTGGATTTTTATGCTGGCGCAGCCTTTGAACCGGCCACGCAATCCGGCGTCGCCATGCTGACCAACGGCATGTTGAATCTCGGCGCGGGCGGGTTGAGCGAGGATGACATTTCGCGCAAGCTGGCCGACATCGGCGCGCAGCCCGGCAGCCATTTCGACAACGACCGCGCCGGTCTGACCATGCGCACCCTGAGCAGCGAAACCGAACGCGCGCAGGCGCTCGACGTGCTTGCGCTCATGCTGCAAAGCCCGCAATTTCCGGATGCGGTGCTGGCGCGCGAAAAGGCGCGGCAGATCGCGCTGCTGAAGGAATCCGAAACCCAGCCGGACTACATCGCCGAGAAAGCCTACGGCAAGGCGGTGTTCGGCGACCATCCTTACGGTCGCTCGCTGGAAGCGGCTGATCTGGAAAAAATCCAGCGTGCAGACCTCGCCGCTTTCTACAAGGCGCACTACGTCGCCAAGGGCGCAATCGTCGCCATCATGGGCGACATCGACCGCGCCGGTGCGGAAGCCATCGCGCAGAAACTCACCGCGCAACTGCCCGCCGGCGTAGCGCCCACCGAAGCGCCGCCGGTGAACACGCAGATTGCCGCCAGCGAGCAACGCATCGCGCATCCCGCGCAGCAAAGTCATATCCTGCTCGGCGCGCCCGGCATGGCGCGCGACGATCCGGATTACGTTCCGCTCTATGTGGGCAACTACATCCTCGGCGGCGGCGGTTTCGTTTCGCGCCTGATGAACGAGGTGCGCGAAAATCGCGGGCTGGCGTACAGCGTGTACAGCTATTTCATGCCGATGCAGCAGCCGGGCGGATTCCAGATCGGCTTGCAGACGCGCAAGGATCAGGCCGACGACGCGCTCGCGCTGGTGCGCGACACGCTGCGCCAATTCATCGCCAAGGGTCCCACGGCGGGCGAACTGCAAGCCGCCAAGGACAACATCATCGGCGGCTTTCCGCTGCGCATCGACAGCAACAAGGAAATCCACGAATACCTCGGCATCATCGGCTTCTACAAATTGCCGCTGACGTATCTCGATGATTTCACCGCCAAGGTGGACAAGGTGACGGTCGCGCAGATTCATGAAGCGTTCCGGCGGCATATTGATCCCGATGCGATGGCGACGGTGATGGTGGGCGCGCCGGAGGCGAAGGCAGCCAAATAGACGATACTCCCTCGCCCCGCTTGCGGGGAGAGGGCTGGGGTGAGGGGCGGCGCTTTGCTCTCCCCTCACCCTGACCCTCTCCCCATGAATGGGGCGAGGGGACTAAAACCCATCATGCCCCGTTCCCCCAAAACAAACCGCGTCCGCATCATCGGCGGCGAATATCGCAGTCGCTGGATCGAGTTCCCGAACATCGGCGATCTGCGCCCCACGCCCGACCGCGTGCGCGAAACCCTGTTC
>JAITMU010000085.1 GCA_031277195.1 Gallionellaceae bacterium
GGAGAAAAACAGAATGCGTTGCGCGCGGTTTGGTTTGCGCAGGTGAAAATGCCAAACGGCTTTGCGGGCGCGCAACAATTCCTCGCCGTTGCGTTGCAACTGCTGTTCGAGTTCCCCGACATCGGCGGCGGTGCGCCAGCCGGTGCGAAGTTCGCCGGAGGCGGTCAGGGATTTGTAGTGGTAGCGGGGCATGCTGTTTCCTTGGGCGCGGTTCCCTCTCCCGCTTGCGGGAGAGAGGCAGGGTGCGGGTGTTCCTCAACATCCACCACTCGCATCACCTCCTCCATCGTGGTGATTCCTTCCCGCACGCATCGCATTCCATCCTGCGCCAGCGTGCGAAATCCTTTTTTTGCCGCTGCTCGTCGCAGCTCTCTTACGCTTGCGCGGCGCGCAATCAGTTCGTCCAGTTCGGCGTCCATGACCAGCAATTCCATCAGGGCGATCCGGCCTTGATAGCCGGTGAGGCGGCAGTGTTCGCAGCCGTTTGCGCGATGAGCTGTGTCGTCATCAGCGCGTTTGCAATGCGGACACAGCACGCGCACCAGCCGTTGCGCGATGACGCCGATCAAATTGCCGGCGATGATGTCGGGCGGGATGCCGATGTCGAGCAGGCGCGGAATCGCGCCAGCGGCGGAGTTGGCGTGCAGGGTGGAATAGACGCGGTGGCCGGTCATGGCGGCGCGGAACGCCATTTCGGCGGCGGGGCGGTCGCGGATTTCGCCGACCAGGATGATGTCGGGATCCTGCCGCATGATGGAACGAATGCCGCCGGAAAAATCCAGCTTGGCGGCTTCGCCCACGGTGGTCTGGCGCATCATGGCGACCGGATATTCCACCGGATCCTCCAGCGTCATGATGTTCACCATTTCGGTGTTGAGATGACCGAGGATGGAGTACAGCGTGGTGGTTTTGCCGCTGCCGGTGGGGCCGGTGACGAGCAGGATGCCTTCGGGTTTGGCGATCAGTCGCATCAGCGCGGCTTGCGTGCTGTCGTCGAAGCCGAGTCGGGCGATGGGGACGATGCCTTTGTGCCGGTCGAGTATGCGCAGCACCATGTTTTCGCCGTGCGCGGTCGGGTGTGTAGCGGAGCGGAAGTCCAGCCGCCGTCCGGCGATCTGCGAGGAGAAATGTCCGTCCTGCGGCGAGCGCGTCTCGGCGATGTCCATGCCGCTCAACACTTTCAGTCGCACCGCCATCGACGGCCAATAGCTGTTGTGCAGGCTGCGCGCGTGATGCAGCACACCGTCCACGCGATAGCGAATGCGCAAAAAACCGTCTTCCGGTTCAAAGTGAATATCGGACGCGCCGCGTCGCACGGCTTCGGCGAGCAGCGCGTCCACCAGCTTCACGGCGGGCTGGCCGGTGTAGTCGCTCATGTCCTGCGCGGCGCGCGGAATGTTGGCGCCGGAATCGCGCAGCACGCCATCGACCGACAGCGCAGCGCCGTAATGACGATCAATCGCGGCGAGGATGTCGGACTCGCCTGCGATTCGCGCAGTCAGTTGATGCGTGTTGCCGAGCAGCGCGCGCACCCGATCCAGCGCGATGAGATCGTCCGGATCGGCCATCGCCAGCGTTAGATGCAGCGGGTCGCAGTCCAGCGAGAGCGGAAACAGCAGATGCCGCCGCGCGATGCTTTCGGGAATCAGCGCGATGGCTTGCTCGCAGGGCGGCGCGGTTGAAAGATCAATGCTGGCCTGACCGGCGTCTGCCGACAGCGCATCGCGCAGCGCATCTTCGGAGAGAAAACCCAGACGCACCAGAATGCGCCCCAGCATTTGCTTCGAGCGCGGTCGCTCGCGCAACGCGATGCGCAGTTGATCTTCGCTGATGACGCCTTGTTCGACCAGCGCATGTCCGAGACGTTGAGCGTGCAGCATCATGGCAACCTCACTTTGGCAGTGGCGCGTCGTTGTCGCGCCGGATGACGGTGGGGCGCAGAAAAATCACCAGCTCGGTTTTCTGTGTCGTGTCGTCACGGTTTTTGAAAAAATTGCCCAGCAGCGGAATCGCGCCCAGCACCGGCACTTCATCGCTCAGATTGTTGACTTCATCCTGCATCAGCCCGCCCAGCACCGCGATCTGGCCATCGTCGATCTTCAGCACCGATTCCATTTCGCGCGTTTGCGTCTGCGGAATCCGGCTGATGACGCCCGCCTCGGCCAGCGCGGGATTGGGGTCGTTGACATAGCCCAGCAAGCGCGAAATCGACGGGCGCAAGCTGAGCAGCACGGCGTCGTTGTCGTCGATCTGCGGCGTCACGCTCATGGTGAAACCGATCGGCACGGTATTCGGCGTGGTGGTGTAGGTGGTCAGCGAATTGGTCTGGTTGGTGGTGGTGTCGGCCTTGATGGTGAAATAGATCAGGTTATCGACCACGCGCAGCACGGCGGTCTGGTTGTTCATCACATTGAGCTTGGGGCTGGACAGCACGCGCACCGTGCCGAACGATTCCAGCAGCGACACTTGTGCGGCAAGGTTGCCCAGCGCAGAAGACGGATTGGCGTAATCCAGCACGAACAAACCGGCGGCGCTCGCGGTGAGCAGATCAGGCGTGCCCGCCTGGCTCAACTGGAATCCCGTGCCGCCCGTGCGCAGCCGCGACCAGTTGATGCCCTGCCGGTATTCGTCGCTCAGCCGCACTTCCATCACGGTCGCTTCGATCATCGTCTGCCGCTGCGCGCGGCGCATTACTTGCTCGATGAATTCGCAAATTTTCCGGTGCTGCCGTCCGGTGGCGCGCACGCTGACGATGCCGCTTTCGGGATTGGCGATCACTGCCGCGTCGGCGTTGGCTACCTGCAGGATGTCCTTGATGTTCTGCGTCAGCGTTTCCCAGAAACGATTGCGCCCGACGCTGCGTATGGTCAGGGCAGAATTGTTGCCAGCGATGGAAGGTCCGCTGCCCGCTGCCGCGATTGCGGACGCGCCAATCTGCGCGGCATTCGAGATCAGCCCCTCGGCCTCGCGCGTCATGTCCACATAGTCGATGCGATAGCTGTACAGATACGGCGTGTCCGGCAGCACGGACAGGCTGCCGCCGACGCGTTCGTGACGCAGGTCAATCTGCGTTTCGATGCGCTCAAGAATGCGTTCCAGCGGCTGATTCAGCGCGTTGAGGGTGACGTTGCCCTGAATGCCGGGGTGAATGTCGAGATTGATTTTCGCGTCGCGGGCGAGCGCGAACAGCACGTCCAGCGCTGGCACGTCCTGCACGACGACGCTGTAAGTTTCCTCCGGTTCGGCGGGCGGCGCGATGGCAGCTTGCGTCGGCGCTTGCATTGGCGGCGGGAAGGTTTCGCCGGTGAAATGCTGCGCGGACGGCGGCATGGGGCGGGTGCCGCATGCCGCGAGCAAAGCGCAAAATAAATAATGAGGAAGCCGCATTTCCGTTCTCCGTGATGAAGTGGACGCGGCGGATTCTTTCAGATGGCAGCGGGGCGGGATAGCTGGCAATACAGATAGGGTAGGGCGTATCCACGAACCCCCGCAAATCCCCTAAAATCACCCCATGAGCAAAGCATTTACCAAAGAAACCGACGACGAAGACGACGAGCTGGAGCAACCCCAGCCGCTGCCTGCCGGACAGAAAAACTACATCACGCCCGCAGGCCACCGTCGCCTCAGGGACGAACTCGACCAGCTTTGGAAAACCGAGCGTCCCGCGCTGGTGCAAACCATCGCCTGGGCGGCGTCCAACGGCGACCGCTCCGAAAACGGCGATTACATCTACGGCAAAAAACGCCTGCGCGAAATCGACCGCCGCATTCGTTTTCTGTCCAAACGACTGGAAAACGCCGTCGTGGTCGATCCCGCGCAGCGCGGCGAATGCGACCAGATATTTTTCGGCGCAACGGTGACGGTTTGCGGCGCGGACGGCGCAGCGCGCAGTTACAGCATCGTCGGCGTGGACGAAGCCGATCCGGCGCGCGGATTGGTCAGTTGGGTATCACCGCTGGCGCGGGCGCTGCTCAAGGCGCGGGAAGGCGATGTAGTGTCGCTGGTCGTGCCGGGCGGGGTGGAGGAGCTGGAGGTTGTTGAGGTGGGGTATTGGGAGATTGTTGGGGTGTAGTTGTTCTGTGCGCCCCTCACCCTAACCCTCTCCCCATGAATGGGGAGAGGGAATAAAACCGCATGAATAGTC
>JAITMU010000128.1 GCA_031277195.1 Gallionellaceae bacterium
CCGCGAGACTGGCTTGGCGCAAGCTGGGGCGTCATTGATACCGCCTCCCCATGACCCATCATCGAATCCATCGTGAAACGTCACGCCATGTTCGGCCCCGAATGCCGCCATCAACTCCTGCAACTCCGACATTTCCGCCTTCGTCATGCGCGAAGTAGCCAGGCCCAGCACCACGAACCCGCCATCAATACCCGGCACCGCCCGCTGTTTTTTCAGACCGGCGCTGAAAACATGCTTCCAATCTTCGGGCGACAGCCTCTGGCCGTGCCATTCCACCTGACGGCTGATGTCGGTCAGCATCGCCCACATGCGCCTGTTTTGTTCGTTGCTGCGCTTTTCTGGCCGCAATTCCAGCGTCAGCCGATGCCCGGCAATCAGCATCGCCTTGGCTTTGTCCCATGCGTTCAGAATGACCGAATGCCCCTGCTGGGCATTGAACAAGGTCGCGCGCAATACGTCACTCATGCCCGCTCCCTAAGCCCAACGACGCCATCGCAAAACATCCGGTCAAACAGCACCACCGCCCGCGCCCGGCCAGCAATCGCAATCCGGCGCATCCGCCCAATCCGGCTGCCAATGTGATCGCAATACACCGTATCCGCAGGCCCGCTGATGAACAGCGCCGCGAACAACAGCGCCAAATGGCGGTAGTAGGCAAGCTCGGTCATGCCCGCTCCTCGCCCACAAAATACCCATGCCGCAACGACAACCCGATCACCGCGTCAAAAGCGGCCCGCAAGCCGTTTTCACCCGTCATGGCTACCCCGGTAGCCTCGGAGCATCGTTCGCCGCTTGCGGCCCGGTTTTCGTCGGCAGGCGAGCCATCGCCGCGATCACGTCCTGTCGCGTAAACGGCTTCACCGGCAGCCGCGACAGGTGATGCTCGACAGCCGCCAGCAATTTCTCCTGCAACCGGCGCAACGGGCGAGCCGACGCCACCAGGCGCGCGCAGCAATGCAGGCACGTCATGCAAAATCTGCCGCTGCGTGGGTTCAGTGACGCGGCTGCACAAGCTGGACATGAATCGCTCTCCTTCACCGCCGGTCAAGGAAAATGGCAACCGCCGCCACCAAAAGAATCAGCAGGCCCACTGCGGCAGGAACCCACAGCGGACTCAAAACCCACCACCACGACCAGTCAATGTGGCCGGTCAGTCGCAACGTCAGCAGCACCAGAAACAGCGCGCCAAAAAAGCCGATCCCGCCGGTTGATGTTTCCGTTTTCATGCGATCCCCCGTGCGGTTTGTGCATTCATTGCATTGATGCGGCCAATCGACGAAAGCCAATCGGCGCGCTCGTTTCCGGCATTACCGCTGTGGCCTCGCACCCACCTGAACAAAACCTTCACCCGTTTCATTTCGCTTTCCAGGTCAAGCCACAGGTCGCGGTTCGGCATAGCCTCGCCGCTTTTCCTGCGCCAGTCGCGCTTCATCCAGTTCTTGCGCCAAATCGTCAGCCCGTTCACGCAATACTGGCTGTCGCTGTACACGGTCGCCGTCGCGCCGCCGGGCAGCGCCCGCATCGCCATCAAGATCGCCGTCAGTTCCATGCGGTTGTTGGTCGTTTCCAACTCGCCGCAGCAAACCTCGCTGACAACCCCCATCGGGTCGTGCATCACGTACCCCCAACCGCCCATGCCGGGGTTGGGTTCGCAAGCGCCGTCAGTCCAGATTTCGTACATCGCTCAATCCACTTCAAAAACGATAGCGCCAGCCGCCGCCAGCCCTGTACCACTAACAAACACCTGTTATTCACTCCTTTCAACCAGAGGCCCCCCTACCCCCACGAGAAATGGCGGCGGAAGGAGTAGCGTCTGGCTGAAACTTTTTGGTTTCAACCGCCTTAAAGGCGCACCTACCAGCTAACGGTCGGTTACTTGCAGTCATCCCCGTTAAGCCCCCGCGTGTAGATGTTCGGCCCGCGCCAGGTCACTCGGAGTTGCACCGTCTTGGTCGTGCCTGGTAACGTTTTTTTGAGTGGATCGCTGCCACCATCTCTCCTTTGCCTGTCCACCGATATAAGCGCAGTAACCTTGTTTTGGGACGCGGGCAAAACGTCCGTGCTTGATCTACGGTTCAGTCATCGTTGCCACCTCGTTTTTTCAAGTGCTGGTTTTTCAAAGACAAAAATTCATGCGCATGAGTCGCGTCAAGCGAGCGGCCAGCAACGCGCTTCCTCCATCCCGTCAGCGGCGGCCAATCGACACCCAAAATTTCGAGCTGTCGTTTTGACCATCCGCCATTAGCGGACTGACCGCTGGCAATAAACTCATCAGAGACAACAACAGGATTTGATTCAGCAAGCGACATACTTCGCTCTCCCCTGAATCAACCGCTCGATCCGGCGCGCCGCGCCAGCCCCAAATTCCACAAGCGCATCGGCCCAATCCGTTCCCTCGATTCCTTCGGGCCACGCCACGCCAGCGCCAATCAACTCGGCGGCGTTCCGCGCTTTTTCGATACCGGGATTGATGCCCAGCCTGGCTTGCGTCCCGTGGTCATCGTCGGCGCAGAACACCACGTTCCCCGTGGGCCTGATCCGCTGCACCACCGGCAGCAGATTCCCGGCATCAAACGCCACGATCACCCGCGCCATGCGCACGCACTGGAAAACTGCCAAGCCCGTCGCCAATCCCTCGCAAATCGCCGTCAGCGCCGCTCGCGGACGATCCATGACGAAAGCCCCAGCCTTCACCGGAGCGCCCGGCCAAAACCGTTTCTGGCCGTCCGGAGTGATGCTTTGGACACTTACCAGCCGGTCATTCCAAAACACCGGAACAATCAGCGCCTCGCCATGAACGCGAAGCCCCGACGTACCCACGGCGGACAAATGCTTGCGCTCCAAATACGGATGCAACCCGCGCACCGGCCTTGCCTGACTCCACCGCTGCCGCGCGCCGCGAATCGCCCGCAGCCGCGCATCCCGCTCGGCCTGCCTGCGCCGATCCAGCGCCGCCGCGTCAACCCGCTGAACGCGGGCAGAATCGTCGCGCCACGAGCTGACGCCAGAATCCAGCGCCCAGTTCATGAAATACCCGCGCCCGTCCGGGTACAGCACATACGCCCCGTTTCGCTTGCGCGGCTTATCCGCTGTCGGGCACCGATACCACCGGCCATCCGGCACGATGGCGCGCGGCAACAGGCCGGCGGCTTGCATGGCTTGGTCGAAGCTGGTCATGCCGCCTGCCGCCTTTCATGGGCGCGCTGGGTTGCTTGCTGCGCGCGCCATTTGATGTATTGCGAATTGATGCGCTTCAGAACCTCTCTACCCGGCTCAACCGGCGCGGTTTCCTCAAAACTCGACAGCGGCCATGCCCCGGTCATTTCCTTGAAAATCGCCATCGCCCGTTTTCTGGCCCGCTCCGAGTCACCCCCGCAGGCACTCAATGCGTATCCGCATACCTGCGGCCAGACATCACTGGTAAGTTGCTTTCTGTAGCCCCCGGCAATCAGTTCCTTCAACGTGCCCGGCACATGTTCCACCGCCTGCTTGCGCGGGTATTCATGTCCGCACACCGGGCACGCGGGCATGGGCTTGTGCAGCGCCCGGCACTGTGGGCATTTCACCGGCTCCAATTCTTTTTTCTTGGCTTTTTTCTTCTCGCGTTTGCGGCCATCGTCCAATTCGTCCGCTCCGAAATCAAAGAACGACTCGCACTCCTCAAAAAATCGCGCGCAATTCCCGCTGTGATCCAGAATGACGCACTCTTTTTTCCCGGTTTCGGGGCTGATCCGAAGCCCGCGCCCGAATAACTGGATATGCTCGGCTAGGCTCTTGCGCAAGGGCCGCGCCATGATGATGCAAGACACGTCCGGTACATCGAAACCTCGTGTCGCCGCCGTAACCGTAATCAAGCCACGGATCGAACTTTCGGGCTTTTTGAACTCGGCGGGAATTTCAACTTTTTCTTCTGGGCTGTTTGTATAAATGTAAGTTGAAGTATTGATTCCTGCCGCGACAAACTGGCGATGCAACTCATGAGCATGAGGCGTATCCACCGCCGAGCAGATGAACTTGCG
>JAITMU010000160.1 GCA_031277195.1 Gallionellaceae bacterium
CGCGCGCCCATCGCCGTTTGCGTGGTGTCGAGCAGCGAATACAAAGTAGGCGCGGGATCGCCGCGCAAGGTGATGTCGATTTCGAGATTGCGGCGCGTGGCGGCGTCGAGTTGCACGAACTCGCCGGTCTGTTCGACGGAGATGCCGAGTATGTGCGGCAGCGCGGTGCGCTGGGTATGCTTGACGTAATCCAGCAAGGCTCCCGCGGCGGCAATCGCGGCATCCAGCCCGGAGCAGCCAAAACCGTCGAGATCATGGGTATTGAACTGGCGTGTCAGCGTCTGCACGGCGGAGGCGGGATCAAACTGCCACGACGCGAGATGTTTTTTCGGGCACGCCGCGAGATCGACGGCGGCGTGTGAAAAATTATCGGGCAGCAGCAGTTCAGCCGGAGCGATGCGTTCGAGTTCCTGCGCGAGCAGCGCAGGTGCGATCTCGCTCAACACAAACTGACCCGAAGCGAGATTGACGCGCGCGAGCCCCAGCGCTTCTTCACCCGGACACAAAGCGAGCAGCACACTGTCGCGTGTGTCGTCCAGCAAGGCGCTGTCGGTGAGCGTGCCGGGCGTGAGTATGCGCGTCACCTGCCGTTCGACCGGCCCCTTGGATTTGGCCGGATCGCTGATCTGCTCGCAGATCGCGGCGGCTTCACCAAGCTTCACAAGTTTGGCGAGATATTGATCGACCGAGTGGTAAGGTACGCCCGCCATGCGGATCGGCTCGCCGTTGGACGCGCCGCGTCTGGTGAGCGTGATGCCGAGCAGACGCGCGGCTTTTTCCGCGTCATCGTGGAACAACTCGTAAAAGTCGCCCATGCGATAAAACAGCAGCATGTCGGGATACTGCGCCTTGATGCTCAAGTACTGCCGCATCATGGGCGTATGCTGTTTGAACGCGTTGTCGTCAGGCAGATTCATGCGCATCCAAACTTTCAACCAGCCTATCGTAGTAGTCCGCTTCGAGCTGCAAATTGCCGGAACGCGCGGCGTTCACGCGCATGCTCAGCAAGCGCAATTTTTTCAGCGCCTGACTGCGATGCTCGCCGGACGAGGCAAGAATCTGCCGTTCGAGTTCCGCGATGTCCTTGAGCGTTTGCACCTCAGGCGGCACGTAGCCGGAATTTTTGAGGATGCGCATCACCATGCGCAAATCTTCGGGTACGAGTTGGTCATCACTGAGATCAAGCGGCTGACCTTCGCCCGGCAAATTCGTGAGTTCACCGCGCGCCAATGCTTCCGTAATGCGTTGCTCGGTGATGGTCTCAAAGGCGTGCATCGTCGGCTAGGTCTTGATTTTGGAGCGCAAATCCTCGGTGAGATGCGGCGCGAGCACTTGCAGAATTTGCGAGAATATTTTGGGATTTCCGCCGACGATGTTGCCGGTTTCCAGCCAGCCTTCGTTGCCCTCGAAATCACCCACAAGCCCGCCCGCTTCGTGGATGAGCAAACCACCCGCAGCGACATCCCACTGCGACAGGCCGATCTCCCAGAAGCCGTCGTACCAACCTGCGGCGACATAGGCAAGATCCAGCGAGGCCGCGCCCGGACGACGCACGCCGGAAGTCTTTTTGATCATGTCCTTGAACATCGCGCAAAAAATGTCGAGATGCGTGAAATCGCGGAACGGAAAGCCGGTGCCTATGATGGCTTCCTGCAAGCGCGTCCGGGTGCTGACGCGAATGCGGCGATCGTTGAGAAAAGCGCCGCGCCCGCGCGTGGCGGTAAAAAGATCGTTGCGGCTGGGATCGTAAATCACGGCTTGCGTAATCTGCCCGCGCTGCTTGAGCGCGATGGAAACCGCGTATTGCGGAAAGCCGTGCAGAAAATTGGTGGTGCCGTCGAGCGGGTCTATGATCCACACATTTTCGCCATCGCCCTGCGTGCCGCTTTCCTCCGCGAGTATGGAATGGTCGGGATAGGCGTCGAGCAGCGTTTCGATAATCACGCGCTCGGCCGTGTGATCGACCTCGCTCACGAAATCGTTGTAGGTTTTGCTGCGTACCTTGATTGCGCCCAGGTCGAGCGAAGCGCGGTTGATAATCGCGCCCGCCTGACGCGCGGCCTTGACGGCAATGGTGAGCATGGGATGCATGTGTGCTTTCCGAAACCCCGTGACGGGGAAAGTTTAAAGAGCTGATAAAATTGGTTTCCCGCATTTTACTGCCATCCTGCCATGAGTTCCAAACCCGACGCGCTCGCCAACATCCGCATTGTGCTCTGCCAGACCAGCCATCCAGGCAACATCGGCGCGGCGGCGCGCGCGATGAAAACCATGGGATTGCGCGATCTGCGCCTCGTGCGACCGAAAAAATTTCCGCATGCCGAGGCCGAGGCGATGGCCTCCGGCGCAACCGATGTGCTCGCTGCGGCGACGGTGTGCGACACACTCGAAGAAGCGCTCACCGGCTGCGCGTTTGCGGTGGGTTTAAGCGCGCGCAAACGCGAATTGACGCACGAGCTCGCAAACTCGCGCGCAGCCGCCGAACACGCGATTCAACTCGCCGCATCGCAACAAGTCGCATTGGTATTCGGCACGGAAATGAGCGGGCTTTCCAACGATGAACTCATCCGTTGCCACCAACTCGCGATGATCCCCGCCAACCCGGAATACTCCTCGCTCAACCTCGCCGCCGCCGTGCAAGTCATGGCCTACGAACTCCGCATGGCCGTGCTCGGAAAAATCGCCACGGAAACCTCAACCCCCTTCCCGCTCGCAAGCCACGATGATGTCGAAGGTTTCTATCGCCATCTCGAAGCCGCCCTCACCCACACCGGCTTCCTCGACCCTGCCGTTCCAAAACGTCTCATGCCCCGTTTGCGCCGCCTGTTCACCCGCGCAAGACTGGAAAAGGAGGAGGTCAATATTCTGCGCGGGATTTTGAAATCAATGCAGCCGCCGCCGCGCGACTGACAAAAGCCACACTCTTTAGTACATGATACGCCTGCAATAGCTGCGACGATATCTGCCGGATGCTCTGCAAATTGCCGGAAAACGGCCACCTACCAAAGCACAGAAGAGCAGTACCTGCGCGGCTTGCCGCTGACACTTTGCCATAAATTCCACTTTGAATATTCCATTTAAGCTTGCTAAAAACAGGAAGGCTCTCTAAACTGAATAGGGATAATAAGCTCTAAAAATTTGAATGTAGAGATTAATTTCATGAATTATTAGAGAGTACTTCATGAATTATTTTAGAAAGAATAACTTCATGAATTACCAATATAAAGCTGTTTTCAATTGCAGCCCAAGGGGATTGCAGGTTGCGCCGGAGTTAGCGAAAGCCAGCGGCAAGACAGGGGGGAAATGGCAGAGCAGGTCTTTGACCACCCTTTCTGCGACCCATTTAACGCATTGTAATCATTTAGCTTTTTTGTTCACGCACACAGCGGCATCCGGGGTTTGGGTATTGTTTCGACGGATCGCCTTGGCCAGTTTCGCGTTGCTAATCCCAATGGCCCAAGCGCAGACCGTGCCGGATGGCGCCAACCTTTCCGCGCTGGGCGCGCCCGCCAGCACCACGGTTTGGGATTTGCAGGGCAATGCGACGGTGGGTTCCCTGATTACGCTGCCCACGGGAGCGCCGGGGCTCACCATCAACGGCGCGTCCGGCAGCAGCATCGTCACCCTCACCGGCGGGCGGTTTAACAATGGCGCAACCGCCGCCACCCTGGTGCTGGGCGGCGGAGACATCACCTTCACCGGCGGCGTCAATAATTCCGGCAATGGCGGCGTGATTTCTTCTACCGCGAACTTCACCCTGAATGGCGACAACGCCGGAGCTTTGACTTTTACTGGCAATATCGCCGGGGGAGCCGGGGCGATTTTCTCCAACACCGGCACCATTGCCATCACCGGCGACTACGACGCCATCAGCTTCAACAATAACCACGCCAACGGCGGCGGCACGGTCGGCGGCGGCGCGATGTGAGCGCCAAGCATAGTCAGTGATGTCTCGACCGGAGCGCTCTCCTTCACGGGGAATGACACGGCTTATTACGGAGGCTCGCTTTATGCCGGCGCTGCCGCAAGCGCCGGCGGCACCGGCGTTACCATCACCGGCGCCTATGACTCCATCGACATCAGCAACAGTTATGGCGGAATGGGTGGAGCAATCTTCTCCAACGGGGGCGTTCACATTGATACCGTGACCAGCGGTGCCCTCGCTATCCGGAATAATTACAGCACCTCCAGCCACGGCGGCGCGGTTTTCGGCAGCAGCGGTGGTATTCTTATTGATGGTGAATACGGCGCCATCGATATCAGCAACAACCAGACTTTAGGCAATGGCAACGGCGGCGCGCTGAACACCTCCACGGGCGGCGAGATTCGCATCGAAGGCAGCGTCGGCACCGGTGGCGTCACCATCGCTGGCAACAAGACCGCCATCGGCTCCGGCGGCGCAATTGCCAATAGCGCCCTCATGACCATTGATATCACGACGGCCGGTACGCTCGCCATTACCGGCAACGAGGCGGTGAATTCAACAGCGGAGGGCGGCGCTGTCTACTCCTACCTCACCCCTGTTTCCATCATAGGCGAGTACGGCGATATTCTCATCTCCGGCAATATTGCCGGTCGCAATGGCGGCGCTTTTGTCGCATCCCAACTAACCATGGATGCCGTAACGACAGGCTCGCTGGAAATTACCGGCAACATTGCCCGCACCGGCAGCGGTGGCGGCATCGGCGCCGACTTCATACTCAGAGGCAGTTACGCCGGTGGCATCGTTCTGGACAGGAACGAGGCCGGCGAACATGGCGGAGCGATCAATTCCGGCGGCGCAGGCGGCATTGTCTTCGGTGCCGGCCCCGGCGATCCTCTCCGTGCCAGCAGTCTTTCCATGACCAACAACCACGCCGCCACCACCAACAACATCAGCACCAGCAGCGGCGGCGCGCTCTGGTCAGCCAGCGGCGGCATTACCATTGACGCCGTGATTGACGGCGCGTTCATCATCAGCGGCAATCAGGCCAATTCCGGCGGCGCGTTCAGCACAAGCGGCATCACGACCATCCGGGGCGAATACGGTTCCATCGACATCAGCAACAACAAGGCGCTGAATGGATCAGGCGGCGCGTTGGCGGGGAGCAATGGCATCGTCATCAACGCCGTGACAACAGCAGGGATAATCAATATCAGCGGCAACACCGCCACCGTCAGCGGCGGCGCGATTACTTCCGGCTCCGGCGGGGCGCTGACCATCACCGGCGCGCTCGTTGCGGAAAACAACATTGCCGGCAGCACCGGCGGCGCGTTCTACGCCAGCGGCAACGTCACCCTCAACGCCATCGGCGGCGACATGGTGTTCCGCAACAACCGCCAGAACGCCACCTTTACAGGCGGCGTTCCCGACGCCGGTTCAGGTGCGGCCAACGCGATTTATCTGACCGGCGGCAGCGTGACGCTCAACACCGCCAGCAACACCATTAGTTTCTTTGACCCGATCCAGTCGCAAGGCACAAACAACATCAGTGTCACCGCGACCGGCGGCGGCACGGTGCTGTTTGATGGCTCGCTCTACGGCGTGGCCGCTGATCGCCTCTCCGCCGTACGCGGCACGACCACGGTTGACGCCAATACCCTGTTCCGCGTGCAGAACAACGCTGTCTATGGCACCAATGTGATGAGCGTTATCGCGACCAATGGCGGCACCATCGCCGGCAATGCCACCATCGGCGGCAATGTCACCATCGGCCCCGGCGGCATTCTCGAACCCAACGCGGGCGGCAACGCCAACACGAGCACCTTGACCATCAACGGCAATCTCGTCCTCGACCCCGGCGCGACCCTCAACTACAACTTCGGCCAGCCCAATGTGGTCGGCGGGCCGTTCAACGATCTCACCATCGTGCACGGCAATCTCACGCTTGATGGCATCCTCAACGTCACCCAGACCTCCGGCGGCCTCATGAGTCCCGGCGTCTATCGCGTCATCAGCTATGACGGCACACTGACGAATAACACCCTGACACTCGGCACCATGCCCGCGACGGGTTTTTCGGTGCAGACCACGGTCGCCAAACAGGTCAACCTCATCAACGAAAACGTGCCGCTTACCTTCTGGGACGGTGATATCGCCGGCTTGCATGGCAACAGCATCGTTGATGGCGGCAACGGCGTCTGGCAGAACACCACCGGCAATACCCACTGGACGGACGGCACCGGCACTCCGATCGCGCCTTGGGCCAACGGCGGCTTTGCCGTCTTCACGGGCACGCCCGGCACAGTTGACGTCGATAATAGTCTCGGCCAGGTCAGCGTCTCCGGCATGCAATTCGCCACGGACGGCTATGTCATTCGGGGCGATGATCTCCTGCTCATCGATCACTCCAGCTTTCCCGGTCAGTCTCTCATCCGCGTCGGCGACGGCTCCTCGGCGGGCGCAGCCATGACGGCAATCATGGACGCGCGGCTGACGGGCAGCACGCAACTGGTCAAAAGTGACCTTGGCACCCTCGTCCTCAACGCCGCCAACACCTACACCGGCGGCACGGCGATCAACGGCGGCACACTGCGCATTTCCGCCGACAACAATCTCGGCGACCTTGCGGGAAATCTGAGTTTTGATAACGGCACGCTCAACACCACGGCGAGTTTCAGCACGGCACGCTCCATAACGCTTGCCGGTCTCGGTGGCACCTTCAATACCAATGCTGGCACCACGCTCACCTTGAGCAGCCCTATCACCGGCACCGGAACCTTGACTAAAACAGGCACCGGCACGTTGGTCTTCGACAATGCCGCCAACACCTACACCGGCGCAACCGCAGTGAACGGCGGCACGCTACGCGCCGGTGTCGCCAACACCTTCAGCCCCGATTCTGACTACACCGTTGCCGCCGGTGCTACGTTGGACGCCAACGGCCTCAACCAGACCATAGGCAATCTCACCAATTCCGGCACGGTCATCGTTGGCCGCAATGGATTGCCTGCGCCCGCCCCGGCGACCCTCATCGTCGATGGCGACTACGT
>JAITMU010000055.1 GCA_031277195.1 Gallionellaceae bacterium
GTTTCGCCAGCGGGTTTGGCGATGATGCGATGGTGGATGAGGAGACGAATTACTGGATGCCGGTGGATCAGTACATCGGCGGGATTGAGCATGCGATTTTGCATTTGTTGTATTCGCGGTTTTGGTGGAAAGTGATGGGGGATGTGGGGGTGCGGGAAATTTCCCCCTCTCCCCAACCCTCTCCCACGAGGGGAGAGGGGGAAACCCACCGCTCGCCGCTTACCGCCCCCTCTCCCCTCGTGGGAGAGGGTCGGGGAGAGGGGGCGAACGGCGCGCGGCGCGCGGATAAAACCCTCCATGAACCTTTCTCCAATCTCCTCACCCAAGGCATGGTGCTGAACACCGCCTTCGTCCACGAACCTGGCGACGGTACGCGCAAGTATTTTTGGGAACACGAAATCAACATCGAGCGCGACGCGCATGGTCGAATCCAGAGCGCGAAACTCAAGGACGGAACGCCGCTGCGAATCGAACTCACCACGATGTCGAAATCGAAAAACAACGGCGTTGACCCGCAGGCGTTGATCGAGAAATACGGCGCGGACACCGCGCGGCTGTTCATGATGTTCGCCTCGCCGCCGGAGCAAACATTGGAATGGAACGACGCGGGCGTGGAAGGCGCGCATCGTTTTCTCAAGCGCGTGTGGGCGTTCGCCGCCGGACTGCAAAACATCGGCACGGAAACGCACGGGCTGGACACGCTTTCCGCCGATGCGAAAACGCTGCGCCGCGAAATTCATCTTGCGCTGCGACAGGCCAATTACGACCTTGAGCGTTTTCAGTTCAACACCGTCGCCTCCGCCGCGATGAAAATGCTCAACGCGCTGGAAAAATCCGGCAAGGAAACCGCGAACCGCGCGGTGACGCAGGAAGCGCTATCCATCCTGCTGCGCCTCTTGTCGCCGATCACGCCGCACATCGCGCACGCGCTCTGGCGCGATCTCGGTTACGGCGCGGACATCCTCGACGCCGCCTGGCCGGAGCCGCTGGAGGCTGCGCTCGTGCAGGACGAAATCGAGCTGATGATCCAGATCAACGGCAAGCTGCGCGGCAGCCTGCATGTGCCCGCCAACGCGGACAAAGCCGCCATCGAGCAGCTTGCGCTGGCGTCTGAAACCGTGCAAAAACAACTCAACGGCGGCGCGGCGAAAAAAATCATCGTGGTGCCCGGTCGCCTGGTGAACGTGGTAGCCTGATGCCATGAAAAAACTGCGCCTGCCTTTTCTGCTTGCCCTGATCTCGTTCCTGACCGCGTGCGGTTTCCATCTGCGCGGCGAGGCGGACTACGCGCTGCCGTTCAAAACGCTGTACATCCAGGCGCCCGATGCCCGCTCGGCCTTCGTCAACGAACTCAAACGCAACCTCATCGCCAGCAACGTGCAAATCGTCGATGCCGCGGAACAATCGCCGCTGATCCTGCACATCGCCAGCGAGGACACGCACAAGCAAATCCTCTCACTCAGCGCCGCGGGTCGGGTGCTGGAATACCGCATCCAGTTCCAGATTGCGTTCCGCGTGTATGACGCAAAGCAGCGCGACTGGATGGCGCCGGGCGAGATCACCTTGCAGCGCAGCTACACCTACGACGACTCGCAAGTGCTCGCCAAGGCGAAGGAAGAAGCGGTGCTGTATCAGGACATGCGGACGGACGCGGTTCAACAGATCATGCGTCGCCTGAATCGGGTGAAAGAGCCGAAGGCGGTGGAATGAAGCACTCCACGCCACACGTCAATGCAGCCCCTCTCCCCACGTGGGAGAGGGGTTGGGGAGAGGGGATACGCGGCGACGCATTCCCCACCCTCTCCCCAGCCCTCTCCCATCAAGGGAGAGGGAGTGGCGCAGCAAATACGGCAGCATCATGAAACTCTCCCCCGACGATCTCTCCCGCCATCTCGCCAAAGGATTGGCGTCGCTGTACGTCATCCACGGCAACGCGCCACGGCTCTCGCTCGAAGCCGCCGACACCCTCCGCGCCGCGGCGCGCGCGGCGGGGTATGACGAGCGCGATGTGTTTACTGTGGAAAACGCAAAACAGTTCAACTGGGCGGAACTGAAAAACAGCGCGCACAGCCTGTCGCTGTTTTCCAGCCGCAAGCTGGTGGAACTGCGCATTCCGACCGGCAAACCCGGCATCGAAGGCGCGCAAGCCTTGCAGGATTACTGCGCGAACTTGTCGCCGGACATCATCACCCTCATCACGTTGCCGCGCTTGGACAGCACGACGCAAAAAAGCAAATGGTTCGGCGCGCTGAACGACGCGGGAACGGTCATCGCCACCGAGGAAATTTCGCTGGCCGCGCTGCCCGGCTGGATTGCGAACCGCTTGCAGCGGCAAAATCAATCCGCCGATGCGGAGACGCTGCGCTTTCTCGCCGAGCGCGTGGAGGGCAACCTGCTCGCCGCCTGGCAGGAAATCCAGAAACTCGCGCTGCTGTATCCCGCTGGCGCCTTGTCGTTCGAGCAGGTGAAAGATGCGGTGATGGATGTCGCGCGCTATGACGTGTACAAACTTTCCGAAGCCATGCTCAGCGGCGACGCGGCGCGTTACGCGCGCATTCTCGACGGCCTGCGCGCGGAAGGCGAAGCGATGCCGCTGGTGTTGTGGACGCTATCCGAAGACCTGCGCGCGCTCGCCAGAGTGTCGCGCGCGATACGCAACGGCGACAACATTACTGGCGCGCTGAACCAGTCGCGCGTCTGGGGAACGCGCCAGTGCCCGATGGAACGCGCCGCGCGACGTTTCAACCCCGCGCTGGCGGAACGCATGTTGCGTCAGGCAATGCGCATCGAAAAAGCCATCAAGGGATTGCGCGATGGCGATGTTTGGGATGAGTTGTTGCAGTTGGGAGTGAAGTGCGCGCGGGTGGGGGCGGCGTAAATGAGGGTGTGCCCTGGATTGTTTCCCCTCACCCTACCCTCTCCCCATAAATGGGGAGAGGGAATTGTTCTTGCCGCATGCGGCGGAGTCTTTTCCCTCTCCCCGCTTGCGGGGAGAGGGCAGGGTGAGGGGCAACCCCAAAAATCCAAATGACCACCCCCCTGCTAGTCCTCACCACCCTCCCCGACCGCCCCAGCGCCGAGCGTCTTGCCGCTGCGCTGGTCGAGGCGCGCGCTGCCGCTTGCGTCAGCATTCTGGGCGCTTGCGCGTCAACCTATCGCTGGCAGGGTAAAATCGAGACTGCCGAGGAAATTCCGCTGTTGATCAAAACCACGCAAGCGGCTTACGCGCGGCTGGAAGCGATTGTGCGGGCGCAGCATCCCTATGAACTTCCAGAGATCGTCGCTGTCCCTGTCAGCGGTGGTCTTTCGGCTTATATACAATGGATGGCGCAGGAAACGACCCTGCCCGACGAAGAATGAAGATAATGCGATTTTTACTGTTGTTGCTGTTCTGTCTCGCCGCGCCGCTGGCGCAAGCCGGGCTGTTCGACAATCTGCTGGGCGGCTCGAAGGAGCCGACTTTCCTGCCGCCGGACGAGGCATTCGGATTGGAAGTGCGCGTGCAGGACGACCGCACGCTGCTCGCCGATTTCCGCGTCACGCCGGACTATTATCTGTACCGCGACAAGATTTCCTTCACGATCACCGACCCCGGCGTCACCGTGACGGATGTCGCGCTGCCCCGCGGCGACATGAAGCGCGACCCCAATTTCGACAACGCGGAGATGGAAGTTTTCCATCAATCATTCCAGGCGAACATCCGCCTCGACCGCAGCGCCAAAGACGCGCAGAACATCACCGTGCAGGCGACCTATCAAGGATGCAGCGAAAAAGGCTTGTGCTATCTGCCGATCAGGAAAAGCTACGCCATCGCGCTGCCCGCGCTGACATCGGATGCGCCGCCGCCCCTCGCAGCGTCGCCCGCCGCCACGGTTCCAGACAATGAAAATTCCCGCATTGCCAACTTGTTCAAGGAAGGCAATTTCTGGCTGATCATCTCATTCTTCTTCGGCGCAGGGTTGCTGCTCGCCTTCACGCCGTGCGTGTTTCCGATGATCCCGATTTTGTCCGGCATCATCGTCGGGCGCGGTCACACGATCACGCACATGCACGGCTTTCTGCTGTCGCTGGCTTATGTGCTGGGCATGGCGATTACCTATGCCGCCGTCGGCGTCGC
>JAITMU010000023.1 GCA_031277195.1 Gallionellaceae bacterium
CGGGCATGATCGGCGGCTTGAGCCGTGATTGTCCGCAATGTGATGCGATTCAGCAGCAGTGTGAGGCGTATCGGTAGTATCGTAGGCTGGGTGGAGCCGCAGGCGATACCCAGCAATGCAAATATCCGGCAATGCAAATATCCTGCGCGATGCTGGGTATCGCTGCGCTCCACCCAGCCTACGGGTTGGAATGAAGCCCCGCCCTACGTTTTTTTGGCCGCCGCCTCTGCCAACTGCCGCAGCGCGCTTTTCAGCGGCGAATCGTGCAAACCCTCCAGTGTCTTGAGCATGCGCTCGCGTCCTGCGTCGCTAAGCGGTATGACTGAACTGCGCCGTCTTCGCGGCGGCACACTGACTTGCACCCGCACCCGGATTTCGCTGACCTCGCAGCCGTCGTCCCGAAACTGCCGCACCAGATCCGGCGCAAGCTGACGCAATTTGGCGGCAACCGCGCCGTTGTCGGCAGCGATGGATAACGTGCCCTGTTCCAGTTGCATCACCCGACTTGAACGCACCAGCGAAGCGGGAGCCAATTTTTCATAGCGATGTTGCAGCGACAGCAAACGATCCGCTTCGCCGGAGAGGCGGCGAAGTTCGGGGCTGGTTTGGAGGTAGGTGGTCAGACGCGGGGACATGCGCGGATGATAGCGTGAAAGTGGCTCTCGCCCTAACCCCTCACCCTCTAACTGCCCCTCACCCTACCCTCTCCCCATGAATGGGGAGAGGGAATTTAGTCCTCTCTCCCCGCTTGCGGGGAGAGGGTTAGGGTGAGGGGCGACACAGACAAAAAAAACGGGAGGCCATGCCTCCCGTTTTTTCTGCATCAAGCACACCTCAAAAACCTCAACCCTCGCTGGCTTCCTTGCGTGCCGACAGCTTTTCCTTGATGCGCGCGGATTTGCCGGAGCGGTCGCGCAGGTAGTAGAGCTTGGCGCGGCGCACGTCGCCTTTGCGCTTGACGTCGATGCTGGCGATGCCGGGCGAATAGGTCTGGAACGTGCGTTCCACGCCTTCGCCGGCGGAAATTTTGCGCACGATGAAGGAAGAATTCAGACCGCGATTGCGCTTGGCGATGACCACGCCTTCGTAAGCCTGCACGCGCTTGCGCTCGCCTTCGACCACGTTCACGCTGACGATCACGGTGTCGCCGGGAACGAAGTTGGGGATTTTTTTGCCCAGACGGGCGATTTCTTCCTGTTCAAGTTGCTGGATCAGATTCATTTTGCGTTTCCTCTTGTTGTGCGGAGGCTTGTTCCTGCTGGTACTCTGCCAGCAGCCGAGCTTCCTGTTTGTTCAACTGGCGTTTCGCCAGCAAATCCGGGCGGCGTTCCGCAGTCCTGCCCAGCGACTGCTTCAACCGCCACTTCTCTATCTCGGCGTGGTGCCCGGACATCAACACATCCGGAACGCCCTCGCCGTTATAAACCTCAGGCCGCGTGTAGTGCGGGCAATCGAGCAGCCCGCTGACAAACGAATCCTGCTCTGCCGACAGCTCATCGCCCAGCACACCGGGCAACTGCCGCACCACACCATCCATCAACACCATCGCCGCCAACTCGCCGCCGGACAGCACATAATCGCCGATGGAGATTTCCTCATCCACCTGCTGACGCAACAGGCGTTCGTCCACGCCTTCGTAACGACTCGCCAGCAAAATCAATCGTTCATCGCGCGCCAGCAGTTCTTTCACCAGCTCATGCGTCAGCAACCGGCCTTGCGGCGACAGATGCACGACCCGCGCTTTTGTTCCGTCCGCTTTCGCGGCGGCAATCGCCCGTTCCAGCGGCTCCGCCAACATCACCATGCCGGGGCCGCCACCGTAGGGGCGATCGTCGATGGTGCGATAGTTGTCGGTGGTGAAGTCGCGCGGATTCCACGTCTTCAGTTCAAACAAGCCCTGCTCCGCCGCGCGCCGCGTCACGCCGTAGCGCGTAATCGCGTCGAACATTTCGGGGAACAGCGTGATGACGTCGAACCTCATTTTTCGCCAGTCCTCAAGCCCCTCTCCCATCAAGGGAGAGGGAGAGCGATAAATCAGTAATCCGCCTGCCAATCCACCCGTATCACTTTTCCGGCCAAATCCACCTGCCGGATCGCCGAGGCGATGAAGGGGATCAAAATTTCGCCCTGTTCGCCCGCCACGCTCAACACCTGGTTTGCGCCGGTATCCAGCAGCGTGTCCACCACGCCGAGGCGCATTCCGCTTTCGTTCACCACGTCCAGCCCGATCAGATCAGACCAGTAATATTCGCCTTCGTCCGGCATCGGCAGCCGGTTGCGCGGCACCGCGACCAGCCAGCCTTTGTATTGCTCCGCCGCAGAGCGGTCATGGCAACCCATCACCTGCGCCACGACGCTTTTGCCGCGCACCGCGCTTTGCAACACGTCCAGTTCGCGCCAGCCGCGCTGTTCGTCACCCAGCCACCAGGTGCGAAATGCCGTCAGACTGTCCAGCGCCGCCGTGTAAGGCTGTATCTTCAACCAGCCCTGGATGCCGTGAGCATCCGCCACCCGCCCCATGATCACCATGGAGCTTTGCGCGTCAGGCTTGGGCTGCTGCACCAGTGCGCTTGACCAGCTTGGCAACGGCGTCGGAAACTTGCGCGCCGCGTTCCTGCCAGTACGTCAGGCGATCCATTTGCAGGCGCGCGCCATCGGGACCATCAGGATTCACCGGATTGTAAAAACCGATGCGCTCAATGAAACGACCATCGCGGCGATTGCGGGAATCCGCCACCACGACATTGAAGAACGGCCGGCCTTTGGAGCCGCCGCGAGAAAATCGAATAACAACCATGAAATCCACCTGTTTTTGGGTTAGCCGATCCCGTGGGGGAGCGGAAGGGGCGGGATTTTACGACATTCTGTTGAATCTTGGCAAGAATTTGAATTAACACGCGCAACGCACAAGGACAGCCGGAACCGCAATAAAAACGGGCGCATGCGGCGCCCGTTTCAACTTCCGCGGAATGAATCCGCTTACTTCGTCGTCAGCGTGCGGCCTGGTGTCGGCGGCAGTTGCGGCATTTCCTGCTTCGGCAGTTTGCCGGTCAGGCTGTTCAGGAAGGCCACGATGTCCGCCACTTCGTCGTCGCTCAAGTCCTTGTCGAGCTGGGTTTTCGCCATGACGCGCACGGCTTCGTCCAGTGTGGCGACGGAGCCGTTATGGAAATACGGCGCGGTCAGCGCGACGTTGCGCCAGGTCGGCACGCGCCACATGTTTTTGTCGTTGTCATTCTTGGTCACGCTGTAACGGCCATCGTCGCCCTTGAGGTCATATTTCGCCACATAGTCGTTGTTTTCGTAGGTGGGGAATTTCTGGTAGAAACCCGTGCCGACGGGCAGCGCAGGACCGGCGAAGATCGTCCCGTTGTGGCAGCTTGTGCAGCCGACGGTTTCGACCAGCGCCATGCCGCGCTTCGCTTGCGCGGAGAGCGCGTTCTTGTCGCCCTTCTCGTGGAGGTCATGCGCGCTGTCCGGTGTCAGCAGGGTGCGCTCGTAGGCGGCGATGGCTTTGGCGATGTTGTCGTAAGTGACCGGATTGCTGCCGCCGAACACCTGCTTGAATTGCTCGACATAACCGGGGATGTCGTTGATGCGGGCAACGGCTTCCTCGGCGGAAGGCATCCCCATTTCAATCGGATTCAGAATCGGTCCCTTGGCCTGATCTTCCAGCGAAGCCGCGCGGCCATCCCAGAATTGCGCGCTCAGGAAAGCGGAATTCCATACGGTCGGCGCGCTGCGCCCGCCTTTTTGACCCGCCACGCCAACCGAAACCGGACGGTTGTCAGTGCCGCTCGCCATCACGTTATGGCAGGAGTTGCAGGAAACCGTGCCGTCCACAGACAGGCGCGGCTCGAAAAACAGTTGTTGTCCCAATGCGACTTTGGCGGCACTGCCGGGATTGTCAGCGGGCGATTCAGCGGCGGCGGGCAGCACGTCGAAAGCCAATGCGACCTGACTGACAGCCAGCAATGTGGCGGCGCAGAGAATTTTTCGGCTGGTTTTCATTCGGAAATCTCCTTGGTGATTAGAGGGAAATTGCGATTCGGGCATCAGGATGATCAAGCTTGGCGAGTGTAACAGCAGGTGTTGAAATCTCCAATCGCGCGGGATGTAGTTCCCTCCCCTTCAAGGCTGCGGAAGGGTCGCTGCGAAGCAGCGGGGTCCCCACCGGCGTACCCCTTGCGGGTGTGAGGGTTGGGGTGGGGATGGGTGTTTCCCGAAGAAGCGCTGGCGCTATAATCCCCCCAACATCCCATCACAGAGGCGTTTCATGTTGACCCCCGACCAATTGATCGTGGAATTTGATAAAGGCTTGCGCACGCTGTTCAGCAAAGCGCAAAGCGCGCGCGCTTTTCCGGATGAAGGCGTGCCGGAAGCCGCGTTGAGCGACGAAGAAAAAAAACGCGCGGTCGCGTTGATGCGCGTCAATCACAGCGGCGAGATTTGCGCGCAAGCCCTGTATCAGGGACAGGCGTTGACGGCGCGCGATCCCGTCGTGCAGCGCGAGTTGCTGCAAGCCGCGCAGGAAGAAACCGAGCATCTGGCGTGGACTTCAAAGCGCGTGCATGAACTGGGCGGACATCTGAGCCTGCTCAATCCCTTGTGGTACACGGGTTCGCTGGCGCTGGGCGCGGTCGCAGGCTTGCTGGGAGACAAGTGGAATCTCGGCTTCCTC
>JAITMU010000024.1 GCA_031277195.1 Gallionellaceae bacterium
CCGCGAATACAACAAATGCAAAATCGCATGCTCAATCCCGCCGATGTACTGATCCACCGGCATCCAGTAATTCGTCTCCTCATCCACCATCGCATCATCGCCAAACCCGCTGGCGAAACGCGCGTAGTACCAGCTCGAATCGACGAACGTGTCCATCGTGTCCGTCTCGCGCTTCGCTGCGCCGCCGCACTTCGGGCACACGCAATTCAAAAAATCCGCGCGTTTGTTGAGCGGATTGCCGGAGCCGTCCGGCACGCAGTCTTCTGGCAACACGACCGGCAGTTGCGCATCCGGCACCGGCACGTCGCCACAACTATCGCAATGAATAATCGGAATCGGACAGCCCCAGTAACGCTGGCGCGACACGCCCCAGTCGCGCAGCCGCCATTGCACTTGCTTGTCGCCGAGACCCTTGGCGTTCAGGTCGGCGGCGATCGCGTCCACGGCTTGCTGGTAATTCAAGCCATCGTATTTGCCGGAATTCGCGCACACGCCGTTTTCCTTGTCGGCATACCATTCCTGCCAGGCATCGGTGGAGAAAGTTTGCCCCGCGACGGCGATGCTTTGCTTGATCGGCAAACCGTATTTTTTTGCGAAGCCGAAATCGCGCTCGTCGTGCGCGGGCACGGCCATCACCGCGCCTTCGCCGTAGCCCATCAAAACGTAATTGCCGACCCAGACCGGAATCTGCTCACCCGTCAGCGGATGCGCCACCTTCAATCCCGTATCAATCCCTTCCTTCTCCATCGTCGCAAGGTCGGCTTCCATCACCGACGTGTGCTTGCATTTTTCAATGAAGGCGGCGACCTGCGGGTTGGTTTTCGCGGCCTGCGCGGCGAGCGGATGTTCGGCGGCGACGGCGACGAAGGTTACGCCCATGATGGTGTCGGCGCGGGTGGTGTAGACCCAAAGGAATTCTTCATTATTCCCTCTCCCCGCTTGCGGGGAGAGGGGAGGGTGAGGGGAGCGTGAGGTATTCCCCTCATCCCCGCCCGCCCCCACACCCCTGCCCACTCCCCGCCAGCGGAGAGCGGGCGTGGGTGCGTCAGGGGTCAAAAACGCAAACCTTACCCCAGAACTCGTGCCGATCCAGTTGGCCTGCATGGTGCGCACGCGCTCCGGCCAGCCGGGGAGTTTGTCGAGATCAGCCAGCAAACTTTCCGCGTATTGCGTGATGCCGAGGTAATACCCCGGAATCTCGCGCTTCTCGACAATCGCGCCGGTGCGCCAGCCGCGCCCGTCGATCACTTGTTCATTTGCCAGCACGGTCTGATCGACCGGATCCCAGTTCACCACCTGCGTTTTTTTGTAGGCGATGCCGCGTTCCAGCATGCGCAGGAACAGCCATTGATTCCATTTGTAGTAATCCGCGTTGCAGGTCGCCAGTTCGCGCGTCCAGTCGATGGCGAAGCCGAGAGACTGCAACTGCGTCTTCATGTAGGCGATGTTGTCGCGCGTCCATTGCGCGGGCGGCACCTGATTCTGGATGGCGGCATTTTCGGCGGGCAGGCCGAAGGCATCCCAGCCCATCGGTTGCAGCACGTTGTAGCCGCGCATCCGCCGCCAGCGCGTCAGCACGTCGCCGATGGTGTAGTTGCGCACATGCCCCATGTGCAGCTTGCCGGAAGGGTAGGGAAACATCGACAGGCAGTAATACTTGGGGCGCGTCGCGTCTTGCGCCGCGCGGAAGGCCTGCGTTTCCTCCCAGTGTTTCTGGGCGGCGGTTTCCAGGGTTTGGGGTTGGTAATCCGGCTGCATGGCGTCAAATACGGGGAAAAGCGTGATTATAGCGGCATCGCCTACCCTCTGTTAAAATCGCCGTCCAAAAATTTTAATTACATCCGCATTTCAATCTCAGTGAGGAAACCCGATCATGTCTCGTAAACATCCCGTGATCGCCGTCACCGGCTCGTCCGGCGCTGGCACCACCACCGTAAAGCGCGCCTTCGAAAACATTTTCCGCCGCGAGAACATCCAGGCCGGCGTGCTGGAAGGCGACAGCCTGCACAGCTTGAACCGCGTGGAATTTCGCGCCGCCTCCGCCGAGGCCGCCAAGGCGGGCAACAATTCGTTCAGCCACTTCGGGCCGGAAGCCAACCACTTCAACAAGATTGAGGAAACCTTCCGCACCTACGGCGAGACCGGAACCTGCCAGCGTCGCTACTACGTCCACAGCGACGCCGAAGCCGTGCATCACAACAAGCATTTCGGCATGACCGATCTGATTCCCGGCGTGTTCACGCCCTGGGAAAGCATCGAAGAAGGCACCGATTTGTTGTTCTACGAAGGCCTGCACGGCCTGGTGTCGGACGGCAATGTCGATGCGAGCCGCTATGTGGATCTGGGCGTGGGCGTTGTGCCCATCGTCAATCTGGAATGGATACAGAAAATCCATCGCGACGCCGCCGAGCGCGGCTATTCGGCGGAAGCGACGGTCGATACCATCCTGCGCCGGATGCCGGATTACATCAAATACATCACGCCGCAATTCTCGAAGACGCACATCAACTTCCAGCGCGTGGCGACGGTCGATACGTCCAACCCGTTCATCGCCCGCGACATCCCGACGCCGGACGAGAGCTTCGTGGTGATTCGCTTCCGCGATCCCAAAGGCGTGGATTTCGCCCACTTCCGCAACATGATTCACGACTCCTTCATGTCGCGCGCCAACACGCTGGTCGTGCCCGGCGGCAAGATGAGTCTGGCGATGGAAGTGATTCTGGGACCGATCATGCACAAGATGATCGAGGATCGTAAAAAGGCTTGATCAGTAGGGCGGGGCTTGCCCCACTGCTGTCCCACAATTTTTTTGTATTTGGCAGAAGGAGCAGCGCAGAAAGCAAAATACATCACAACCCCTTGATTCCCGTCATTCCCGCGCAGGCGGGAATCCAAGGACGTTA
>JAITMU010000037.1 GCA_031277195.1 Gallionellaceae bacterium
CTGGATGTGGCGGGCGGCTCGGCGGATTTGTCGCGGCTGTTTTTGAAAGCCGTCGGCGAAACCGGCCAGGTGGTGTTGACCGACATCAACAACGCCATGTTGCGCGTGGGGCGCGACCGTTTGCTTGATGCGGGCATCAGCACGCCGGTGACGCAATGCGACGCCGAACACCTGCCCTTTCCCGACAATTATTTCGATTGCGTCAGCATCGCGTTTGGCTTGCGCAACGTCACGCACAAAGATGCTGCGTTGCGCGAAATGCAGCGCGTGTTAAAACCCGGTGGGCGCGCAATCGTGCTGGAATTTTCCAAAGTCGCCGCGCCGCTGGAAAAAATTTACGATTTCTATTCCTTCAAAGTGCTGCCGAAAATGGGCGAGCTGGTCGCCCAGGACGCGGACAGCTACCGCTATCTCGCCGAATCCATCCGCATGCATCCGGGGCAGGAGGAATTGAAGCAGATGATGATCGACGCCGGATTTAAGCGCGTTGAGTATTTCAATCTCACCGGCGGTGTGGTCGCGGCGCATCGCGGGTATAAAGTGTAGTTAGGCACAGATTTCCATCGTCAATGCGAGCAGAAAAAATGAGCAGGGCAGGAATTCCGAACTACCGAAAATTGGCATTCGCAAAGTACCCGCCTCTTTGTGTTCATTGCGGCTTCGGGATCAAAGAAGTTCTTGAGGTGGCTCATCTAGATTGCAATCCACAAAACTGCAATCTTGAAAACTTGGCAATACTTTGTCCTACGTGCCATCGAATGCACGACATTGACCTCATACCTACAGATGCCATTATTCGTCTCCGCGATGAAATGCGAAAACCACGATGGGGAAAGCTGACTAAAGATGCTGCAAAAAAGGCTATCGCAACAAAACAACGTGACCCCGAATCATTTAAGCGTGCGGCTAAAAAAGCTGTTGCGACGCGCAAGGCACGACAGGCAGCGGCGAAAAATGTTTAGCAATTCAACCCGGACGCGCCTACGGCACGCTGGTTAATTTAAGCGGCATGTAGGGGGTAAAAAATTTGCCCCCATCCCGCCATGAACCCCGTGATTTACCAAGACGACGCGCTGCTGACCGCTGACAAGCCCGCCGGACTTCTCGCTGTTCCCGGTCGCGGCGCAGACAAGCAGGACAGCCTTTACACCCGCATTCTTCAGCAATTTCCCGACGCATTGATCGTGCATCGCCTGGACATGGCCACGTCCGGGCTGATCGTGTTTGCGCGTGGCGCGGAGATGCAGCGGGCGTTGTCGCGGATGTTCCGCGAACGCAAAGTGGAAAAGCGTTACGTCGCGTTGGTCGAAGGCGAGATGGAGAACGCGGAAGGAGAAATCACGCTGCCGATTATGGCGGACTGGCCGAATCGTCCGAAACAGAAAGTGGATGTTGCGGGCAAACCGTCGCATACGCGCTATCGCGTGATGTCTTTTGCGGAATCCGTTACCCGTCTTGAACTCGAACCCGTCACGGGTCGCACGCACCAGTTGCGCGTGCATCTGGCGGCGATTGGGCATCCCATCATTGGCGATACGCTGTACGACGGACAAGCCGCCGAACGCTTGATGTTGCATGCGCAGTCGTTGCGCTTTGCGCATCCGGGGAGCGGCGCGCTGGTGGAAATTTTTAGCGAGACGCCATTTTGAAAACACGCGGGAATGACGGGGGAGAGGAGGTGTGTGTGAATGCTATACTCCCCGCTCCAAGGGAATCCTGAAAAAACATGCTTGCCCGCCCAACCCTCGCCCTGCTGAACCATCTGCTCGCCCAAAACAGTTGGGCGTTGTCGCGGCTGGGACATTTTGCTGGTCGCACGGTGCGGTTCAATCTGGCTCCCTTTTCGTTCACCTGCGCCGTGCAGCAAGATGGCCTGCTGCATGAAGCCGCCTCCGATGCCGCAGACGCAACCTTTACCATCTCGCCATCGTTGCTGCCACGCCTGGCGTTGCAGGATGATGCCGCTTACGCGCAGATCGAAAGCAGCGGCGATCCATTGCTGATTGAAGCCATTCTGTTCATCGCGCGACATGTGCGTTGGGATGCGGCGGAGGATTTGTCGCGCGTGACCGGCGATGTGGCGGCGGAGCGCATTGTCGGTTTTGTTGCGGACACCAATCGCCAGGTGCGCGACGGCGCGCGGAACGTGTCGCAGGCGTTGACGGAATACTGGACGGAGGAACGTCCGCTGCTGGCAACGCCGTCGCAGATCGAGGGATTTGCGCGCGAGGTGGAGAGCCTGCATGAAGCATTGGAGCGGCTTGAGCAGCGCGTGAACCGGTTTGCGGGAAGCCGTTGAAAAATGCGCCTGCTACGGTTGTCAAAAATTCTGTTCGTCATCCTGCGTTTCGGGCTGGATGAATTTCTGCTGGCGCATCCGCGCACGCACGCGCTGCGCGGTCTGCTGAAAATCCTGCTGTTCTTCCGTAACACCTCAACGCCGCGCGCCGAGCGTTTGCGTCGCGCGCTGGAAAGTCTGGGGCCGATCTTCGTCAAATTCGGGCAGGTGTTGTCCACGCGCCGCGATCTGATGCCGTCGGACATCGCCGATGAGCTGGCGAAGTTGCAGGATCAGGTGCCGCCGTTTCCTTCTTCGCAGGCGATCGCGCTGCTGGAACAAGTCTATAAAAAACCGCTGACCGAGGTGTTCGCCAGTTTCGACGAAACGCCGGTCGCCAGCGCGTCGGTGGCGCAGGTGCATTTCGCCGTGCTGCCGGACGGACGGCAGGCGGCGGTGAAAATTTTGCGTCCGGGCATTGAGAACGTCATCGAGAACGATGTTGCGCTGCTCGACATCGGCGCAGGTCTGCTCGAATACTGGTGGGCGGATGGCCGCAGGCTCAGGCCGCGCGAGGTGGTGCGCGAGTTCGACAAGCATTTGCATGATGAACTGGATCTGTTGCGCGAGGCGGCCAACGCCAGCCAGTTGCGGCGCAATTTCGCCGACGCGCGTTTGCTGCTGGTGCCGGAGGTGTATTGGGACTGGTGCGCCACCGAGGTGATGGTGATGGAGCGCATGGACGGCATTCCGGTGAGTCGCGTGGACGTGCTGCGCGCGGCGGGCGTGGACGTTCCGAAACTGGCGATGAACGGCGTGGAGATTTTTTACACGCAGGTGTTCCGCGACGGTTTTTTCCACGCCGACATGCATCCGGGCAACGTGCAGGTCGCGCGCGACGGGCGTTACATCGCGCTCGATTTCGGCATCATGGGCACGCTGACCGACACCGACAAAAATTATCTCGCGCAGAATTTCATCGCCTTCTTCCGGCGCGATTACAAGCGCGTGGCGGAAGTGCATATCGAATCCGGCTGGGCGCCAAAAGAAACGCGCGTGGATGAACTGGAAAGCGCGATTCGTTCCGTGTGCGAGCCGATTTTCGACAAGCCGCTGCGCGAAGTGTCGTTCGGGCGCGTGCTGCTGCGGCTGTTCCAGACGTCGCGGCGATTCGGCATTGAGGTGCAGCCGCAACTCGTGCTGCTGCAAAAAACGCTGCTGAATGTCGAAGGGCTGGGACTGCAACTCGATCCCGATCTCGATCTGTGGAAAACCGCGAAGCCCTGGCTGGAACGCTGGATGAGCGAGCAGGTCGGCTGGCGCGGATTTCTACGTGTCTTGCGCGAAGAAGCGCCGCACTACGCGACCGTGCTGCCGCAGTTGCCGAGATTGTTGCA
>JAITMU010000074.1 GCA_031277195.1 Gallionellaceae bacterium
GGAAACATAGCCGACCGGTTTGTTCAGCAGAATGGTGACGCGCGCGCCTTGCTGGTTTTGCGCGGAGCGATTGAGCGTGATGCGTTGCGTGGGAAAAATTCGCGTGCCGAGTTCGGTGACAGGCTGACCGTCCACCAGCACCCAGCCGCGCTCGATATAGCTGTCCGCTTCGCGGCGCGAGCAGAGGCCTTGTTCGGACATCAGTTTGGAGAGGCGGATTTTTTCCATAATTAAAAATTTTCTTTGCCGTAGGGCGGGGCTTGCCCCGCGCGGTTTGAATCTCAACGACCGCCAGTGCGGGGCAAGCCCCGCCCTACATTTTTACAAACCGGACAAGCGGCATCCCTCGTCAATTTTACCGCACGCACATTCATCGTCAGCGCATCCACCAACAGCAAACGTCCGCACAGCGATTCTCCCGCGTTTGCCAGCAGCTTTAACGCTTCAGCCGCTTGCAGACTGCCGACGATGCCGACCAGCGGCGCGAATACGCCGGTCACGGCGCAGCGCGTTTCTTCCGCTTCGGCTTGTTCTGGATACAGGCATTGATAGCACGGGCTGTCTGTCCGGCGGAAATCAAACACTGCGACCTGTCCCTCGAAACGAATGGCGGCGCCGGACACCAGCGGTTTGTTCAACTGCGCGCAGACGCGATTGATGCGGTAGCGCGTGGCAAAGTTATCGCTGCAATCCAGAATGACATCAGCATCGGCGACCAGCGTCCGCAAGCGCGCTTCATCGACGCGCTCATGCAACGCTGTGATTTGTATTTCGGGATTAAGCGCGGCGAGCGCGTCGCGCGCGGATTCCACTTTGGGTGTGCCAACGGCATCGGAGCGATGCAGGATTTGCCGTTGCAGATTGCTGAGTTCGACCGCATCGTCATCGCACAGCGTGAGTTTTCCCATACCGGCGGCAGCGAGGAATGGCGCTGCCGCGCAGCCCAACCCGCCCGCGCCGATGATCAACGCGTGCGCGTTCAGCCAGCGCTGCTGTCCTTCAATGCCGATTTCCGGCAGCAGGATGTGACGGCTGTAGCGGAGAAGTTGGTGGTCGTTCATGAAAGGTAGTGAGTGGCGTTTTCCCCTCTCCCCCCCGTGGGAGAGGGGTAGGGGAGAGGGGGCTCATTCACCCTCTCCCATCAAGGGAGAGGAGACTTGTTGGCGTTCAGAATGTTGATCCCCTTCAACAAGCTCAACGCCTGATTCAACTGGTAATCATTTTTGTCGCCGAACGGAACTGGCGCGGACGCTGGCCGGTTGCTGTCCTGCGGGTCGTCCTCTTTGGCGGGCGCAGCCGTGCCGTCATCCTGTTCGTTGCTCAAATGACGTTCCAGATCCGCTTCGCGCAGATGGAGCGCTGAGGTGTCGTTGCTGCCGGGCTCCTTGGCCACGATGTCGGGCGCGATGCCTTTGGCCTGGATCGAGCGGCCATTCGGCGTGTAGTAGCGCGCGGTGGTAAGCTTGATGGCGGTGTTGTTGTCGAGCGGCAAAATGGTTTGCACCGAGCCTTTGCCGAACGTCTGCGTGCCCATGATGACGGCGCGTTTGTGATCTTGCAGCGCGCCTGCCACGATTTCGGATGCCGACGCCGAGCCGCCATCCACCAGCACAACCATCGGCGCTGTCTTGATCCAGGCGGGGAGGTCTTTCAGGTAATCGCCTTTGCTGTCCTCGCGCAGATAATTGTCCGGCGTCGCGAACAGGCGCATCTTGGCGTCTTCGGTGCGGCCGTCGGTGTAAACCACCAGCGTGCCTTTGGGCAGGAACGCGGTAGAAACGCCGACGGCGGCGTTGAGCAGGCCGCCGGGGTTGTTGCGCAAGTCCAGCACCAGCCCCTTCAATTCGCCCTTGTTTTCCTGATCCAGTTTTTTCAGCGCGGCGGCAAGGTCTTCCCCGGTGTGTTCCTGAAACTGGGTGAGGCGCACATAGCCGTAACCGGCTTCCGCCAGTTTGGGTTTGACGCTCTTTACCTTGATGAGCGCGCGTTTCAGCGTGATGACCAGCGGCTTCGCTTCGTTCTTGCGCAGGATGGTCAGCGTGATTTTCGTATCCGGTTTGCCGCGCATGCGTTTGACCGCTTCGTCCAGCGTCAAGCCTTTGACGAGCGTGTCATCCAGCTTGTAGATCAGGTCGCCGCTCTTGACCCCGGCTTGAAACGCGGGCGTGTCTTCGATGGCGGACACCACTTTCACCAGGCCTTCTTCCATATCGACTTCAATGCCCAGGCCGCCAAATTCGCCGTCCGTGCTGTCTTTCAGTTCCTTGAAGCCATCGGCGTCGAGATAGGCCGAGTGCGGATCAAGCCCGTTCAACATGCCCTCGATGGCATCGGTGAGCAGTTCCTTGTCGGTGACGGGTTCGACATAATCGCTTTTGATGCGACCGAATACTTCGGAGAAATTACGCAGTTCCTTGATGGGCAGCGTGGTTGGGGTTTCCGCACTGTCGTCTTCAGCGGCGACAGCGGAAAAGGCAATCAGCGCGCCTGCGGTCAGCGCGATCAGGGTGAAATTTTTAATGCGGCTATGCATTGCCTGACATCCTTTGGGATTGTAGGGCGGGGCAAGCCCCGCCCTACGTTTTTGTTCATTCAGTGGCTGCCAACCTCAACGCGCCACCCACTTCATCGGATCCTGCGTCTGTCCGTTGTAACGGATTTCAAAGTATAAACCCGATTCCGCATTGCCGCCGGTGTTGCCGACGGCGGCGACGACATCGCCGCCGTGCAGCACTTCGCCGACCTGTTTGTACAGCGTCTCGTTGTTGCCGTACAAGCTCATGTAACCCTTGCCGTGGTCGATGATCAGCAGATTGCCGAAGCCGCGCAGCCAGTCGGCGAACACCACGCGCCCCGCCGCCACAGCTTTGACTTGCGCGTTGGCAGGCGCGCGCAGGAACAAGCCTTTCCACGACACCGTGCTGTCCGGTCGCTGGGTGCCGTAGCGGTTGGTGACTTTGCCCTTCACCGGCAGTATGAGTTTGCCTTTCAACTGCGCGAAGGGTTTGCCGTCGAAACGGTCATCCGGCAACTTGTCGTTGTCGATGCCACCGTCGCCGCCGCCTCGCTTGGGTTCCGCCAGCATCTTCGACAATTTATCGACCAGTTGCGACAAATTATTTTCGTCGCGCTGCAAGCGGCTAATCTCGCTGCGCTGTTTTTTCAGTTGCGTCGAAATTTTATTCAATACCTGCTGGCGCGTGCGCTTGTCCTTTTCCAGCGATTGCTGCTGCGTGCGCGCTTCCGTTTGCAGCGACGCAATTTCATCGCTTTTGTGCTGTGTCTGTTCGGTGATCTGTTGCAGGCGGTCGAGCTTGTCGCGCAGGGATTGCAGCCAGGCGGCGCGGTCGCGCGCGATGTAACCGTGGTACTGGATTTCACGCGCCACCTGATTGGGGTCGCGGTTGTTCAGCAGCAGTTTGAGGTATTCATCCGATCCGTTCAGGTATTGCTGGTAGAGCAGTCTGCCCAGCAAATTTTGTTGTTCCTGAATGTCGAGTTTCAGTTCCGCGCCTTGCGTCTGCAACTGCTGCAACGATTGCGTCGCTGCGCCGCGCTGCCGGTTCAGGTCTGCCAGTCGGCGATTGCTGTCGCTGATCGCGCGCTCGGATTCGCGCAGGGCATCGGCGGCTTCGTTTTGCGATTCGCTGGTTTTTTCCAGATCGCGTTGCAGATTGGTGATGCGCTTGCGCAGGTTGTCCAGTTCTTTTTGCTTCGCGGTCGCTTGTGGAGAGGCCGCCTGCGCGCCGCACACCAGCAGGCCAAGACATAAAAACAGCGCGAGGCGGAGATGACGGCTCACTGGAAATCGATAAGTGGCCTGCCCGTCATTTCCGGCGGTTGCGGCAGACCCATCATGGCGAGCAGGGTGGGCGCGACATCGCACAGCGCGCCGCCGTCCACCATCTGCGCCTTGCGGCCAATGTAGAGGAACGGCACCGGATTCAGCGTGTGCGCGGTGTGCGCCTGGTGAGTGGTGTGGTCGATCAACTGCTCGGCGTTGCCGTGGTCGGCGGTGATCAGTACCTCGCCGCCGCATTCCAGCATCGCCGCGACGACGCGACCGATGCAAGCGTCCAGCGTCTCGACCGCTTTTACTGCGGCTTCCATCACGCCGGTATGGCCAACCATGTCGCCGTTGGCGTAGTTGCAGATGATGGCCTGATATTGGCGGCTGCGAATCGCCGCTTCGAGTTTGTCGGTGACTTCAAAAGCGCTCATCTCCGGCTGCAAATCGTAAGTCGCCACCTTGGGCGACGGCACCAGAATGCGGTCTTCGCCGGGGTAGGGCTGCTCGTTGCCGCCGTTGAAAAAATACGTGACGTGCGCGTATTTCTCCGTCTCCGCGATGCGCAGTTGCTTGTAGCCCAGACTGGCGACGTATTCGCCAAAGCCGTTGTCGATGCTGTCCGGCGCGAAGGCGATGGGTTGACGGGTGAACTCGTCGCCGTAGCTGCTCAGCGTGACGAACGTCGCGAGTTTGGGGAAACGCTCGCGCGGAAAGCCGTCGAACGCCGGATCAATCAGCGCGCGGGTGATGGCGCGCGCGCGATCGGCGCGGAAATTCATGAATACAACCGTATCGCCATTGTTCATGCCCACCGGCTCGCCGATCACCGTGGCTTTGACGCACTCATCGCTTTCGTCGCGCGCGTAAGCCTGCTGCAAACCCGTCAGCGCATCCGGCGCGCTGAACGGCGCTTTGCCCAGCGTCAGCAGGTCATACGCCTGTTGCACGCGCTCCCAGCGATTGTCTCTATCCATCGCGTAATAGCGGCCAATGATGGACGCGATGCGCCCGACGCCCAGCGCCGCGCATTTGTCCTGCATTCGTTGCAACGGCTCCGCCGCGCTGCGCGGCGGCGTGTCGCGGCCATCGAGGAAAGCGTGAATGCAAACATCTTTCAATCCCGCCCGCGCTGCCAGTTCCAGCATCGCGTGAATGTGATGTTCATGGCTGTGGACGCCGCCTGATGAGAGCAAGCCGAGAATGTGCAGCGTCGTGCCGTTCTGTTTCGCCTTGTTGACGGCCTCCGTGAACGCCGGATTGGCGTAAAAACTGCCGTCCTCAATCGCCACGTCCACGCGCGTCAAATCCTGATACACCACCCGCCCCGCGCCGATATTCAAATGCCCGACCTCGGAATTGCCCATCTGCCCCTTGGGCAGACCGACCGCCAGCTCCGAAGTGGCAATCAGGGTGTGGGGATAAGCATTCCACAGCCGATCCCAGTTGGGCTTTTTAGCGTCGAAAATGGCGTTGTGGTCGGGATTCTGGCTGTAGCCAAAACCGTCGAGGATGAGGAGGAGGACGGGCGTTGGATTCTGGTTGGACATGCTGAATTGGGAACGTCGAGATATTCAAAACGGCGCCAAACGCCGTAATCCCGCCATTTTAGCCGATTTTCAGGGATTGCGGCTAACGCTTTGTTTTCTGGTGGGGTCTTGATGATCGCCCCTCACCCTAACCCTCTCCCCGCAAGCAGGGAGAGGGAATAGTCCCCTCGCCCCGCTTGCGGGGAGAGGGTTAGGGTGAGG
>JAITMU010000067.1 GCA_031277195.1 Gallionellaceae bacterium
GCGTCGGGATCGGAGCCGCGCACGGATTTGTGCAGCGCGGAAATCTGGTCGTAGAACGCTTCGCCGCCCTTGTCGAAACGGCGCAAACTTTGCGCCAGCGTTTTTTCCAGAAACTCGCCATCGATAACCTTCACGCCCGTGGCCTGTGCGGCGGTTTGCAGTTGTTCCAGCACGTTGAGCAGACGGCGCGCATCGCCGTCGGCGTAGCCGATGATGCGTTCGCGCGCCGCGTCGTCGAATTGCAGATCGCCCAGCGCCAATGCTTGCGCGCGCTCGAACAAAGCCTGCAATTCTTCCGGTGACAGCGCGTGCAACACATACACCTGCGCGCGCGACAGCAACGCGCCGTTCACTTCAAACGAGGGATTTTCCGTGGTCGCGCCGATGAAAGTGACCAGCCCCTGTTCGACGAAAGGCAGAAACGCATCCTGCTGCCCTTTGTTGAAACGATGCACTTCATCGACGAACAAAATGGTGTGGCGACCGCTTTGCTGCAACACTTCCTGCGCGTGCGCCACAGCGTCGCGGATATCTTTCACGCCGGACAGCACCGCCGACAACGGCACAAATTCCGCATCGAATGCCGTCGCCATCAAACGCGCCAACGTGGTTTTGCCCACGCCTGGCGGCCCCCACAAAATCATCGAATGCGGTTTGCCGGATTCAAACGCGAGACGCAGCGAACGACCCGCGCCGAGCAGATGCGATTGACCGATAACGTCGTCGATGGAGTGCGGACGCAAGCGTTCCGCCAGCGGTGCGGCGGGCGCATTCTCCGCAAACAGTTCGCCGGATTTGCCCGCCATCGCGCGTTCTATTCTTCCAGCACGTCCGCGCCCTGCGGCGGCGTGAACTCGAACAACTGCGACGGCAACGACGGGTTGCGCTGCATATTGGAAAAACGCAGCACGGTGATGTTCTCGAACGTGTCGAGCAATTCCATCGAATGCAACTGGCCGCGCACATCGAAGGCCATGCGTATGCTTTCAAAACCGGAATCCTTCGCTTTCGGCGTGGCTTCCAGCCAATCCATGCCGTCCCGCGAAGCCACGTTCTTGAGCGCAAACCCGCGCTCGATTTCGTTGCTGCCCGCGAGCAACGCCGCCGGACTGCTGCCCAGCGCATCGTCCAGTTTTCTCACCGTGACCTGATTGAGATCAGTGTCGTACAGCCAGAATTTTTCGCCGTCGCCGACGATCAGTTGCTCATACGGTTTGGTGTATTCCCAGCGGAATTTGCCGGGACGCACAAAACGCATCACGCCAGCGGCGGACTGAACTGTCTTGCCGGTGTTGTCGCGCACAGTCTGGGTGAAATTGGCCTGCACAGCGTGCGTGTCGGCCATGAATCTTTCGAGACTGAGGAGCGCGTCGGCATGGGCGGACGACATAAAACCTGTCACCACTGAGACACCGAGGCACAGAGAAAACCAAACCGACCTGGCAACCCTCGTCATTCCAGCGAACGCTGGAATCCAGTGAAAACATTGACCCGCGTAGCGGACAAAACCATGTTGTCCGGCTGCGCCGGAATTTTTTGACAAGCTGGATTCCAGCTTTCGCTGGAATGACGGGGCAAGGTTTTCTCTGTGTCTCTGTGTCTCAGTGGTGAATGGTTTTTTCATTCGCTTCTCCCCGGCGCGATCACTTCCCGATTCCCGTTGCTCTGCATCGGCGTCACCAAACCGGCGGCTTCCATCTGTTCCACCAATCGCGCTGCGCGGTTATAGCCGATGCGCAAATGCCGTTGCACCAGCGAAATCGAAACGCGGCGCTGCTTCAGCACGATTTCGACCGCTTGATCGTAGAGCGGGTCGGCTTCGCCTTCCGCCTCATAACCGCCCTCGCCGCCTTCGCGATCTTCCGCCGATTCGAGAATGCCATCGACATAGTTTGGCTCGCCCTGCGCTTTCAGATATTCCGCGACGCGATGCACTTCCTGATCCGATACGAACGCGCCATGCACGCGTTGCAAATAGCCGCTGCCCGGCGCCAGATACAGCATGTCGCCTTGTCCCAGCAAGGCTTCCGCGCCCTGCTGATCGAGAATGGTGCGCGAATCAATTTTGCTCGACACCTGAAACGCCACGCGCGTCGGCACGTTGGCTTTGATGAGGCCGGTGATCACGTCCACCGACGGACGTTGCGTCGCCAGCACCAGATGAATACCGGCGGCGCGCGCTTTTTGCGCCAGCCGCGCAATCAGTTCTTCGATCTTCTTGCCGACCACCATGATGAGGTCAGCGAGTTCATCGATGAACACGACGATGTTCGGCAGTTCGTCCAGCGCTTCAGGATTCTCCGGCGTCAGCGTGAACGGATTGGTCAGCGGCGCGTCAGTCTTCGCCGCCTCGCGCAATTTCTGATTGAATCCGGCGATGTTGCGCACGCCGAAGTGCGACATCAGCCGGTAACGCTTGTCCATCTCCTGCACGCACCAGTTCAGCGCGGCGGCGGCCTGGCGCATGTCCGTCACCACCGGCGCCAGCAGATGCGGGATGCCTTCGTAAACGGACAGCTCCAGCATCTTGGGATCGACCAGCAGCAGGCGCACTTGCTGCGCCGTCGATTTGTACACCAGACTCAGAATCATCGCGTTGATCGCCACCGACTTGCCGGAGCCGGTCGTGCCCGCCACCAGCACATGCGGCATTTTCGCCAGATCAGCCACCACCGGCTTGCCGGAAATATCCTTGCCCATCGCGATGGTCAGCGCCGAATTCATGTCCGCATACGCCTGCGAACCGAGAATTTCAGACAGCCGCACCACCTGCCGTTTCGGATTCGGCAATTCCAGCGCCATGTAGGCTTTGCCGGGGATGGTTTCGACCACACGGATGCTCACCACCGACAACGCCCGCGCCAGGTCTTTCATCAGATTCACAATCTGACTGCCCTTCACGCCGACGGCGGGATCAATTTCGTAGCGCGTGATCACCGGCCCCGGATAAGCCGCGACCACTTTCACTTCCACGCCGAAATCCATCAGCTTGCGCTCGATCAGGCGCGAGGTGAATTCCAGCGTGTCGGCGGACAGCACTTCCACTTCCTGCGACGGCTGATCCAGCAGATGCAGCGGCGGCAGCGAATTGGGCAGATTGGGGAACAGCGACACCTGCATTTCCTGCGCCACGCGCGTCGAGCGCGGCACTTCCAGCACCGGCTGCTCGATGATGATGGGCTGGTGATCTTCCACGCGCTTCTTTTCTTCCTCGACCACCGCATCGCGCCGCGTCACCGCTTGCGCGCCAATGCGCCTGTCCTGCCAGGTTTGCAGCGCATTGCGCACGCGCAGGAACGCGGTTTCAACGCACGCCCCCAGCCAATCAATGAAGCGCAGCCAGGACAGGCCGCTGAACAAACTGAATCCGACGGCGAACAGCGCCAGCAGAATCAACGTCGCGCCGGAAAAGCCCAGCACATGCATCAATCCATTGCCCAACAACTGACCCAGCGCGCCGCCATGATCGCCGGGCAGATCGACTTTCAAGGAGTAAAGGCGCAAGGTCTCCAGCGCGCTCGATGCCAGCAACAGCAAGGCAAAACCCGCCAGCGCCACCCACAGGTCACGGCGATCAAACAGGCTGTCCGGCGTCAGGCCGCGATAGCCCACCCAGACGCGATGCAGCAGAAAAACGGCGATCCACCAGGCGGAAAAACCAAAGACGAACAGCAGCACATCGGCCAGCCACGCGCCGAACAAGCCGCCCGGATTGTGTATTTCCACATTGCCCGCGCCATGCGACCAGGACGGATCGTTGCGATCAAAGCCGTACAGAATCAACACCAGATAAAGCGCGACTGCTGCCAGCAACAACCAGCGCGATTCGCGCAACAAAACCGCCAGCCGATGCGGCAAGGGCTGCGGCGGGGCGGCGGGGCGTTTATCGGTGGTGCGTCTCAAGGCCATGACGATGGGGAAAATTCAGTTCTGAATCCTGCTTATCATACCGCAGCTACGCTCACCGCCGCGCCAACAGCAGTTTGATGTCATCCGTCAGCCGTTCCTCCGACTCATCGGAACGCGCCAGCAGCACCGTCTTGCCGTCTTTGCCAATCAGGAAAACGCCATCGGTGTGATCCATCACATAGCTGCCGCCCTCCTCGTGTTTTTCATAACTCACGGCAAGCGCGCTGGCCGCGCGTTCGGTGGCTTGCGCGTCGCCACGCAGCCCGATGAAATCAGGATGAAAGAACGGCACGAATTGCGCCAGCAGTTGCGACGTGTCGCGTTCGGGATCAACAGTGACGAACAACACCTGGAATTGATTTGCCTCCGCGCCCAGTTTGCGCGTAACCCGCGCCAGCGTCGCCAGCGTGGTCGGACAGATGTCGGGGCAATGGGTGTAACCAAAATACAGCGCCACCACCTTGCCGCGAAAATCCGAGAGCTTGCGCGGTTGACCGGCAGAATCGGCAAGCGCGAAATCCGGCGCGGCTTCTTCGTAACGCCAGCTCAGGTCGATGGCGTGAGTGGGCGGCAACGGCTCGGAGGGCGTGCAGGCGGTGAGGGCGAGCAAACTGGCAAGCAAGAGATTACGCATTTTTATTTCCTGTAAAAATTGGGTGGGTTGTCATGGGACACCCATCCCGCTTACATCCAACCTCAACGCCCGCGCGTCCGGTCGTGTTTGATATTCAATCACGCCAATCAACGGCGCAGCCAACCGTTGTTGCAATGTCTCAATATTTTCATGCCGCGCCAACATAGGTTCATCCAGCGCATTCGCCACCCAGCCCGCCAGATTCAATCCCGTCGCCGCGATGGCGTCGGCGGTGAGCAGCGCGTGATTCAGACAACCCAGCCGCATTCCAACCACCATGATGACCGGCAACCCCAGTTGCCGCGCCATCTCCGCGCCATCCTGTTTTTCATTGAGCGGAACTTTGAAACCGCCCGCGCCTTCCACGATCACCACATCCGCCTGCGCCGCCAACTCGCGATAAGCAGATGAAATGCGCGCGAGTTCAATCGCCGCACCGGCGTGTTGCGCGGCGATATGCGGCGCGAT
>JAITMU010000201.1 GCA_031277195.1 Gallionellaceae bacterium
TGACCGCGACGCTGGGGGTGTCGAATTGAATCGCCGCGACATGAATCAAATCGCCCATCGCAACGAATTTCTGTCCCTTGCTTTCAAACTGGTACACGCTGTGTCCCGGCGTATGGCCGGTCGCATTCACCACGCGAATGCCCGGCGCAAGTTCGGTATCGCCGTTGTAGGCCTTGAACATGCCCGCGTCCATGTACGGCTTCAACGCGGAACCCATCTTTTCATCCTTCATCGCGAAATCGGCGTCCTTCTGGTCGAGGCGCACCAACGCATTCGGAAACACGCGCTGACCGTCGGCGATCAATCCGCCGAGGTGATCCGGATGCGGATGCGTGAGATAAATTTCATCGACCTGTTCAGGTTGATAGCCGGACGCTTTGAGATTCGCCGCCAGTTTGCCCACCGTCGGCCCGAAAAAACTGCCTGCGCCCGCGTCGATCAGGATCAGCTTCTCGCCCGTGTTGATCAAAAAACCATTGACCGAGGTTTCCAGCGGCAGGCTCAGATGATGATGCGCCAGTGCCTTGTTGAGGTCATCTCGACTAATCCCGTTCAGCAGCGTATCCATCGGCAGCGGCACCGTGCCGTCCGACAGCGCGGTGACTTCAAAATCGCCGATCATGGTGCGATAAAAACCGGGCGCTTGCATCTTGACCATGGGCGCGGCAGCGAAGGCGGCAAACGAAAAAGCGGCGAGACAAACAGTGAGAAAAACACGGATGAATTTCATTGAAGGTTCCTCGAAAGTAGCGGAGGAAGATTATATAGGTTGTGGTGAAGCCAACCTATCACCCCGCCAGTAAATTTTCGAACGGCAGCCGATTCTTGAAGCGATAAGCCCCGAAATCCCGCTCATCGGTCGTCAGGATGCGGCCATGCCCCAGATGCTCCGCCAGCAACACCAGAGACGCATCCGCCAGGTCCATCGGCAGGCTGTCGTAGCGCGCCATCAGATGCGCCATCCGCTCGGTCTGCGGTTCATGCCACTGCCAGACCGCGATGCTGCCGTCAGCCACTTCCAGCAACAATGCCTGCGCCGCGTCGGTGCCCAACCAGCGCGCGAGCAGATGCGTGGCTTCGGTCAGCGCAGGCCAGGTGGTAATCCATCCCTCGCTTTGCGTGGGCAGCGCCCGCATCGCCCGCGCATGCCAGGCATCGTCGGCATCGGCCAAGGCATAGAAAAAACCGGCGTCCGCGATGATCATGTTATTTTTTCGACGGCGTTTTTTTCGATGCTTTGGGGGAAGGCTTGGTCGCGGCGGCAGACGGATAAGGCGCAACCGGTTCATGCACGGCATGTGCTGCGCCCTGATGCTTGACGCCCCAGCTTTCTGCCAGCCGCGCCTTGTAGTTCCCCGCCACATCGCTGCGCCCGCTGCGTCCGCGCCCGACGAATGCCGCGAAGTGCGTCAGCCCCTTGCGCTGCGCCCGTAGCTGGTCGTAATAATGCCGCACGCTGGCGCGCAGCACCTCGCTCACCCCCTCGCCCGTCACTTCGGCGAGGTAGTTAAGCTGCTGCTCGGCTTCCCCTTCAAAACGCGCATTGACTCGCATGATCGACACCTCCAGAATCGTGTTGTCATGCATTGTATGACAGATTCGGGCGCATGTCATCCAGCACGATGGATTTTGTTGAGAAGAACCCCACGGGCAGGCAACTACAACTTCTGCAAATCCCGAATCAGCTCCCGCGTATGCAACACCTTCCCCGCCAGATAATGATTCAGCAACACCCGCATCAACTGTTTGCTTTGCTGCGCGCTCACCGGGTCTTCATAGTCATCCGCCGCCATGTCGAGCAGGGTTTTCCCCGCCACCGGCACGCCCGGAACCTCGCCGTCATCCGGCAGCGCGCCGCGCTCCACGGCGTAACGGTACGTCGCGGCGGGATGAATCGGCGTTTCCGTGCCGGCGACGTATTCCAGCGGCAGCGCGTAACCCAGTTCCTGCAACATGCGCTTCTCAAAGCCGCGCAGAATGGCGGCGTGATCGTCCTCGTGCGCGAGCCGCATCAAAGCCTGCCGGTAGTAATCGAACAACTGCTCGTGCGGGTCGTCGCGCGCCATCAGGTTGAGCAGCAACTCGTTGAGATAAAAACCGCACAACAACGCCGTGCCTTGCAAATGCGGTTGGCCGCCCTGCCATTCGGCGCTGTGCAGCGTGCGGACTTCGCCCTTGCCGAACCAGGACAGTTCCAGCGGCTGAAACCCCATCAGCAAGCCGCGCAACACGGAGCGCGGCCGCCGCGCGCCGCGCGCAACCATGGGCACGCGACCATGCTCGCGGCTGAACACTTCGAGAATCAGGCTGGTCTCGCGGAAGGGATAGCTGTGCAGGATGAAGGCGGGTTGATTTTCCCGCCGATACCGGGCGCGATCATTCATAGCCGAGCGATTTCAGCATCCGCTCGTCGTCCGCCCAGCCGCTTTTCACCTTGACGAACACTTCGAGGAACACTTTGCCGTCGAACAGTTTTTCCATGTCGAGCCGCGCCTGCGTGGCGATTTCCTTGAGCTTCGCGCCTTTTGCGCCGATCAGCATGGCCTTGTGCGCGTCCTTGTCCACCAGAATCGCGGCGTGGATGTGGCGCAAATTGCCTTCCTGCTTGAACTGCTCGACCACCACGCTGGCGGAATACGGCAGCTCCTCGCCGGTGAAACGAAACACTTTTTCGCGCAGCAGTTCGGCAGCCAAAAAGCGTTCGCTGCGATCGGTGATGTCGTCCTCGTCGTAGCGGGCTGCGCCTTCCGGCAGCAGCGGGCGCACCGCTTCAAGCAAGGTGTCGAGTTGCAGATTTTGTTTGGCGCTGACCGGCACGATGGCGGCAAAGTCGCGCTCGCCGCGCAGCTTTTCGATGAACGGCAGGACTTCGCGCTTGTTGCCGAAGTAATCCATTTTGTTGATGACCAGCACCACCGGAATGTCGTCCGGCAGCAGCGACAACACCTGTTTGTCGCGCTCATCGTAGTGCCGCGCCTCGATCACGAACATCACCACGTCCACATCGCGCAACGCGCCGCTCACCGCGCGGTTCATGCCGCGATTGAGCGCGTTTTTGTAGCGCGTCTGGAATCCCGGCGTATCAACGAAAATGAACTGGCCGCGCGCGTCGGTGTGGATGCCGACGATGCGATGGCGCGTGGTTTGCGCCTTGCGCGAGGTGATGCTGATTTTCTGGCCGATCAAATGATTCAGCAAAGTGGATTTGCCGACGTTGGGGCGACCTATGATGGCGATGTGGCCGCTGCGGAAGGGAGTGGATTCAGTCATGGGTGTGGAGTTTCGCATAAACGGCTTCCGCCGCCGCCTGTTCCGCCGCGCGACGACTGACGCCTTCGCCGCGCGCGGCGAGTTTGAGTTGCGGAATTTCGCATTCGATCTGGAACAACTGCGCATGCGCCTCGCCCTTCACCGCAAGCACGTTGTAAGTCGGCAATGCCAGCTTGCGCGCCTGCAAATATTCCTGCAACAGCGTCTTGGCGTCCTTGCCCAGCGTGCGCACATCGGTTTTGTCCAGATACGGCACATATAAATTCAACACCGCCTGCTGCGCCGCCGCAAATCCGCCGTCGAGAAAAATCGCGCCGAACAAGGCCTCCACCGCATCGGCGAGAATCGACGGACGCTGCGCCCCCGCGCTCTTGCGCTCGCCTTCGCCCAGCAGCAAAAAACTGCCCAGATCGAGCGTTTGCGCCAATTCAAACAGGGTTTGCTGGTTCACCAGATTCGCGCGCAAACGCGACAGGTCGCCTTCCGGCAGTTCGGGATAGGTGTCGTACAGATAACGCGCGACGGAGCAATTCAACACGCTGTCGCCGAGAAATTCCAGACGTTCGTTGTGCGCCTGACTGTGGCTGCGATGCGTCAGCGCGCGCTGCAACAGCGCGGGCTGGGTGAAGACATGTCCCAGCCTGCGGCACAGCGCGTCGCGGTCAATCGCCATGTGTTCAGTCGATGCTCGTGCCGATGCGATGCAGGTCGCCGAGATTCCACCAGACGAGAATCGCTTTGCCGACGATCAGATTATCCGGCACAAACCCCCAATAGCGGCTGTCGCGGCTGTTGTCGCGGTTGTCGCCGAGCATGAAGTAATGCCCATCCGGCACCGTGCAACGGATTGCCTGCAAGGTGTAACTGCACGCCTCGCGCAGCGGAAAATTCGCCACGCCGCCGAGATTGAAGCCGGACGCGTCTGGATTGATGATCACCGAATGCGCATGCCCGCCCAGATTTTCCTGATAGCGGCTGGTATGCACGAGATTCAAGCCTTCCTCGTAATCATATTGCCCAGTCGGCTGCCGCTCCTGCGCCACGCCATTCACCAGCAGTTGCTTGTCGCTGCGGTATTCGATGACGTCACCGGGCAGACCGATCACACGCTTGATGAAATCCGTGGACGGGTCTTCAGGATAGTGAAACACCATCACGTCGCCCCGCTGCGGCTCGTTGATGCTGACGATTTTTTTGTTGATGAGCGGCAGGCGAATGCCGTAGGTGTACTTGTTGACCAGAATGTAATCGCCGACCTGCAAGGTCGGAATCATCGAGCCGCTGGGAATCTTGAACGGCTCGAACAGAAAAGAGCGCAACGCGAACACGGCGAGAATCACCGGAAAAAAACTGCGCGAATACTCCACCCACCAGGGCGCGACCGCCTCCTCCGTCCGCCGCGCGCGCAGGACGAACTTGTCCAGCAGCCAGATGCCGCCGGTGAGGAGTAAAAGACCGATGAGGATTTGGGCAAAGATCATTGTGATTCCTTAAAGTTCACCACCCCGTCATTCCCGCGAAAGCGGGAATCCAAGGACTTTTGTATTCGATACTGACTGCCAATGAAAAACAACGCCAAATCCAACGTCCTTGGATTCCCGCTTTCGCGGGAATGACGGATAGCTATTTATCTTCCACCTGCAAAATCGCCAAAAACGCTTCCTGCGGAATTTCCACGCTGCCGACTTGCTTCATGCGTTTCTTGCCCGCCTTTTGCTTTTCCAGCAGTTTCTTCTTGCGCGTGATGTCGCCACCGTAGCATTTCGCCAATACGTTTTTACGCATCGCTTTCACGTTTTCCCGCGCGATGATGTTGGCGCCGATGGCGGCCTGGATTGCGACATCGAACATCTGGCGCGGAATGATCTCGCGCATTTTAGCCGCCACCTCGCGCCCGCGATACTGGCTGTTGGCGCGATGCACGATGATGGACAGCGCATCGACTTTTTCGCTGTTGATCAGCATGTCGACTTTCACCACGTCGGCGTGGCGATATTCCTTGAATTCGTAATCCATCGACGCATAGCCGCGCGACACCGATTTCAGTTTATCGAAAAAATCCAGCACGATTTCCGCCATCGGCATTTCGTATTTCAGCAGCACTTGCTTGCCGTGATACGTCATGTCGATTTGCACGCCACGCTTTTGCGTGCACAGGGTAATCACCGAGCCGACATATTCCTGCGGCATGTAGAGATTGACCGTCACAATCGGCTCGCGAATTTCCTCGATCTTCGACGGGTCGGGCATTTTGGCCGGATTGTCCACCGTCAACAACGTGCCATCGCGCATCATCACTTCGTAGATCACCGTTGGCGCAGTAGTGATCAAATCCATGTCGAACTCGCGCTCCAGCCGCTCCTGCACGATCTCCATGTGCAACAAACCGAGGAAACCGCAGCGAAAACCAAAGCCCAACGCCTGCGACACTTCCGGCTCGAATTGCAGCGCGGCGTCGTTCAACTTGAGCTTTTCCAGCGAGTCGCGCAACGCTTCGTATTGGTTGGATTCCACCGGAAACAATCCGGCGAATACCTGCGGTTGCACAGCTTTGAAACCCGGCAAAGGTTCGGCGGCAGGACGCGCCTGATGCGTGATGGTGTCGCCCACGCGCGCGTCTTTCAATTCCTTGATGCCCGCGATGACGAAGCCCACCTGCCCCGCCGTCAACGCCTCGCGGTTCTGCGATTTCGGCGTGAACACGCCGATGTGTTCGGTCAGATGTTGCGCGCCGGTTGCCATCAGCCGCACTTTTTCCTTGGGGCGCAACGTGCCATTGAAAATCCGCACCAGCATCACCACGCCAACGTAATTGTCGAACCAGGAATCAATAATCAAAGCCTGCAACGGCGCATCGGGATCGCCTTTGGGCGGCGGCACTTTTTCGATCAATGCCTCCAGCACATCCAGCACGCCCTCGCCGGTCTTGGCGGAACAGCGCACCGCGTCGTGCGCGTCTATGCCAATCACGTCCTCGATTTCGGCGATGGCGTTTTCGGGATTCGCCGACGGCAGATCAATCTTGTTCAGCACCGGCGTCACTTCCACGCCCAAATCCAGCGCGGTGTAGCAATTCGCCACCGTCTGCGCCTCCACGCCCTGCGACGCATCCACCACCAGCAGCGCCCCCTCGCAGGCAGAGAGCGAACGCGAGACTTCATAGGAAAAATCCACATGCCCCGGCGTATCGATCAGGTTCAGGTTGTAAACCTGCCCATCGCGCGCCCTGTATTGCAGCGCGGCGGTCTGCGCCTTGATGGTGATGCCGCGCTCGCGCTCCAAGTCCATGGAATCAAGCACCTGCGCCTCCATCTCACGGTCGGACAAACCGCCGCAAAGCTGAATGATGCGGTCGGCAAGCGTGGATTTGCCGTGGTCAATGTGGGCGATGATGGAGAAATTGCGGATGTGTTGCATGAGTTGTGCCGGAAGATGGGCTGCCGAATGCAGGCAAAGGCGGGATTTTAGCGGATTTGGGGCGGGAAAGCTCGGCACACGTACATCCGCACCGCGCATCGGGGATTGTGTAGGCTGGTGATGAGCGCAGCGAATCCCAGCATTACGCATGCTGGGTCTATCGACCCAGCATGCCTCGCCTCATCTGCATATATCCGAACAACGGATTAGGCAGTTGTTACGATTTGAGCCGCCAAAACCTTCGCACTGTGCCGCACAGGTTTTATAAGCCGTATCTGTTGCCTGACACCTATCCATTTCCTCCGCGTAATCCGATTTGCGATCACGAGACCCGACACGAACCCGATAATCCCACGAGGTATGAAATGCGTCCGAACTCCGGCTTCCACCTGTCAGTCCCTGTTCCAGCCGCTTCATCTTGCCGAGTAATGCCTTATTCGCCTGACAGGAATAGTTGTCATAAAATTCCTCCACCTCGGTTGCCCCAGTAAACCAGCGACCAATATTAAAGAGCTGCTCACCGTAGGCTAGCTTCCTTCTTTCGGTTGTCTGCCCCATGGATTTACAACTGGCATTTTCGGCAAAAGAAACGGAATAGCCTTCGGAATAAGAAATTTTCATTGAAAATTGGCTTTGATCCGTGCTTGCCTGGCCTATCTCCACGCTCGGTTTGAAATTTTTCAGGACAGTCCGATACTCAATAGAGTCCAGAAAGTTATCCACCGTCAGATTTTTCCCAAACCCTGGCACTGCTATCGCTTCCGTGATGCTTATTGTCACCGATGGATCAACTTTCCGCGCAGTCTCCAGCCAGCCAGGAATATCCTGCACGCTTTTCACATTGGCAAGAAAAGCGTGGTTTTCAACAATCACCCAAGTAGCCGCCATGGATGGATACTGTATTTGAACAACCGGCACTCTCTTTCCTGACTCCAAATCCTGCTTGAATTTTTCGGCCTGTTCCAACGAGACAGGAATGCTGATTGTCTGGGTCATGCTGGAGTTCATGTTCAAACCGCTGCCTACACCCTTCAACAGCGCCGAAAATGCCTGCTCATCCGCATCGTAACGGATGCTGCTTATTCTCAAATTACCCAGTTGGGTTGGCCTTAACGTCTCCCAAGCCTGAGCCAGTTTATCCTGGTAATACTTCGAATCAGCCTGTTTTGCTTCGACTTCCCTGACGCGCTGCTCATGCTGACTGAGTGCCTGTTCGTAGCTTTTCATCGCTTGCTGATAGGCTTTTTCCGCATCCGCTTCGGCTTCGTTTTGCAGTTTTTGCCGTCTGGCCTCGTAAGCTGCCGTCGTTTCAAATTCCCCTTTGGTGGTCGCCTCCGGCTTGGCGACGAAATTAGCACGGGAAGGCGCAACAGGCGCGGGAGGAATACAGGAAATATCTGCCTGTGCCTGTTGGGCGACAGCGGCTGTTAATGATTCTCCGATTGCCGATATTGATGCATCAGGCTCAAGCGGCTGGGCTGCTGCTGATGCTGATGACGAAGATACGAAAACCGCACTGTCGCTCCAGATCAGCGTTGCCGGAGGAATTTTCCCTACAAATTTTTGCAGATCAGCCTGTTGCGGGGCGCATGACTGCACAGCAGCGATGCCGGTTTTCTGACCTGATTGCACATTGGTTGTGGCAAGCCTTTTTCTGCTGCGTTTCCAGTCGGCGACCGCCTGATCCGGGCTGATGCGCGCCACTGACATGGTGCGCCACGTTCCATCCGGATTGCGCACAGATCGCAATTGGTAATAACCTGCATACCTGAAGTGCCAAATATCAGGACTGCCCGCGGACAAACCGCTGAAATACGAAAACCAGCCAGAATTTTCGTTTGGAAACACGACTTCTTTTTTCCATTTTCCGTCAGTCTCCAAGCGATATGCGTATCCGACCATCGCGTAATCACGGCTTGGATTTTTCCCGCTCAGAAATACAGTTACTACCTTGCTTTCCGGATCAATAAACAAGATGGGCTGCATGGCAATCGGATTGAAATTAGGCGAGTTATATATGTCGATGCTATATATGTCCGACTCAATAACCTGCGAATATACGGTTCCATTTTCGATACGTTCGGCCGTATAGATCGTCCGATAAAAAACTACGCCATCAGCATTCTGCCTAGTGTCATTCTTGTTCTGTTCGCGTAAAAGCCTGACCTGTACGCCGCCTTGCATATCTTCTGCAACAACCTGAACAGTACCGGCAGCGCCTACAGCCGCCGAGTTGCTCACCAATTCAACACGGAACGACCCGCTCTGATTTCTGAACATCCATGTGCCGCTCATGGATTGGCCGGTCAGCGATACCCGATAAGCAGTCGGTATTGCCACACCATTCCCTTGTATCAACTCATATTCGGTAAAGACAATTTCACTTCCCCTGACGGTTCCCTTGAATCTGGTTTTACTGTTTCCCAGTGTCGGCCAATGCAATGTGCCGCTGATTTGGTCGCTGTTTCTTTCAAGAACCTGCATGGTCACAGGCCAAACGGCTCCAGGCCCTGTACCCTCGCCTTTCCACTCCGTTTGACTGGCTACCAGATCATCTGAAAACGCAGGCAACGCCACGCCCAGCAGCAAACACGCGAAAACGAGTTTTTTCATCATGTGGAAACCCCTTGACCAGGAAAATTTGCGAACAGATATTTGGCAACGCAAAGGCTGCTTATTATTGCGTTCATTCTATATCAGTTATGCTACAAAACCAGCGCGCTCCCCGACCCAATAAAATCCTGCCATGACAAAACCCTCCTGCGACATTTTTTGCGCCGTCGTCGATAACTACGGCGACATCGGCGTGTGCTGGCGGCTGGCGCGGCAACTGGCGCAGGAACACGGTTGCGCTGTGCGGCTGTGGGTGGACGATCTGGCGAGCTTTGCGCGACTGTGCCCTGAGGTCGATGCGCGGCTTGATTCGCAGCATGATTGCGGCGTGGAAGTTCGTCATTGGCGCAAACCTTTTGCGGAAACCGCGCCCGCGCAATTCGTGATCGAAGCCTTCGCCTGCACGCTGCCGCCGGAATATCTCGCGGCGATGGCGCGGCTTCCGCAGCCGCCGGTGTGGGTGAATCTGGAATATCTCAGCGCGGAAGATTGGGTGGAGGGCTGCCACAAATTGCCATCGCCGCATCCTTCATTGCCGTTGGTGAAATATTTTTTCTTTCCGGGCTTCACTGAAAAAACCGGCGGGCTGTTGCTGGAGAATGACTTGTTCGCGCGACGCGATGCCTTCCAAAGCTCTCCCCTCTCCCTTGATGGGAGAGGGGCGGGGGAGAGGGTGCAGGATGTTATGCCGCAGCCGCCCCCTCTCCCCAACCCCTCCCCCGCCAGGGGGGAGGGGCTTTGTGCGGACGAAACGCGCATCTCGCTGTTCTGCTACAAAAACCCCGCGCTGACTGACTTGCTGCACATCTGGGCGCAAGCCGCTGCACCGGTGCGCTGCCTGATGCCGGAAGGCCGCGCATTGCCGCAGGCGGCGGCGTTCTTCGGCAAAACGCACGCAGCGGCGAGCGATGTTTTGCAGCGCGGCAATCTCACGCTGCACGTGCTGCCCTTCGTCGAACAAGACCGCTACGACGAATTGCTCTGGGACTGCGACATCAATTTCGTGCGCGGCGAAGATTCTTTCGTGCGCGCGCAATGGGCGGCGCAGCCTTTCGTCTGGCACATCTACCCGCAACACGATGGCGTCCATCTGCAAAAACTGCGCGCCTTCATGGAAAAATTCTGCGACGGCCTCGCAACGGAAGCTGCGCGGGCGCTGACCGCGTTGTGGGAGGGCTGGAATGGCGGGCGGATCAGCGGCGAGATGTGGGATGATTTTTTCGCTTGCCGAGATGTGTTGCGGCGGCATGGAATGGCTTGGGCAGAGCGACAGGCGGGCAATTCGCTAGCCTTGAATCTATTGAATTTTTACCGACAAAGTGCGCCCAAGCCGTAGGGCGGGGCTTGCCCCGCCCTACATCCCGCCCCACCTCGTCATTCCAGCGCAAGCTGGAATCCAGCGGAAATAACAATCCGCGCAGCGGACAAAACCCTGTTGTCCGGCTACGCCGGAGTATTTGATAAATGCGCTGGATTCCAGCGTTCGCTGGAATGACGGCAGAGGCTGGAATGACGAGCGGTCGTAGGCTGGGATAAAATCCCGGCATCGCCATTCCCGTAATCTGTTCACGCTGGGATTTCATCCCAGCCTGCGATTTCTATTCACATGAAACTCTACGGCATTCCCAACTGCGACACGGTGAAAAAAGCGCGCACTTTTCTCGCGGCGCATAACATCGCTTATGAATTTCACGATTTCAAAAAG
>JAITMU010000041.1 GCA_031277195.1 Gallionellaceae bacterium
GGGCGCTTGGGGCGGCGGCGGTTGTTCATCGTCTCGGTGATCGGCTTCACGGCGGCCTCGGCGTTGTGCGGGGTGGCGACTTCGCTGGGCGGCATCGTCGTCGCGCGCTTGTTGCAGGGCGTGTTCGGCGCCTCGCTGGTGCCGATGTCGCAAGCCGTGCTGCTGGACATCAACCCGCGCGAGAAGGTCGGCCAGGCGATGGCGATCTGGGGCGCGGGCATCATGGTCGGGCCCATCCTCGGCCCGATGCTGGGCGGCTGGCTGACCGACAGCCTGGGCTGGCGCTGGGTTTTTTTCATCAACCTGCCCATCGGCGCCATCGCGCTCTTGGGCATCGTGCGCTTCCTGCCCGACACCCCGCCCCGGCGCGAGCGGCTGGACGTGTTCGGCTTCGTCTCGCTGAGCATCGCCATCGGCATGCTGCAACTGTTTCTCGACCGCGGCCAGCAACTGGATTGGTTCGACTCGTGGGAGATCAAGCTCGAAGCCGCGGCGGCGCTCGTCGCCTTCGCCTACTTCGCGGTCCACACCTGGACCGTGGAAGGCGTCTCTTTCGTCAACCGCGAGCTGCTCAAGGACGGCAACTTCGTCGCCGGGGCGCTGTTCGGCTTCGTCGTCGGCATGATTTTGTTCGGCACGATGGCGCTGCTGCCCACGTTCTTGCAGACGCTGATGGACTATCCGGTGGTCTACACCGGCATGGTGACGGCGCCGCGCGGCATTGGCACGATGGCCGCGATGCTGGTGGTCAGCCGCCTGGTGCAGCGGGTCGATCCGCGGGCGATCATGGCGGTGGGTTTCAGCCTGATCGCTTTCGCGCTGTGGCAGATGACGCGCTACACGCTGGACATGGACAGCACGCTGATCGTCGTCTCGGGTGTCATCCAGGGCGTGGGCGTGGGCTTGACCTTCGTGCCGCTATCGACCGCGGCCTTCGCCACGCTGGCGCCGCGCTTGCGCAACCAGGGCACGCCGATTTACAGCCTGCTGCGCAACATCGGCAACAGCGTGGGCATCTCGGTGGCGCAGGTGCTGTTGACCGACCGGGCGGTCGCGGCGCACGCGGCGCTGGCCGCCAGCGTGGCGCCGGGCAACCACGCGCTGTCGGCGCTGCCGCCGCAGTTGAACCTGGCCGATCCGGTGGGCCTGGCGCTGGTCAACGTCGAGGCCACGCGGCAGGCCGCGCTGATCGGCTACCTCGGCGATTTTGCCATCATGATGACGGTGACGCTGGCGGCGATTCCGCTGCTGCTGTTGATGCGCAGCCCCAAACGGGCGCGGGAGTGAGCTTGGGGATGAAATATCCTGAAACAGGATAAAATCATGAACATGACCGAAGACATGCAAGTGGAGCAACACAGGAACGTGCCAACCAGCACAGTGGGGCGAGGGAAGGCGGTAACGCTGCCAACGGCCCCCGTTGTGGATCATTGGACAGATGGCGGCGTCAGTCTCCATCTTGGCAATAGCCTGGATCACTATGAGAGTTGGGCCACGCCTCAAGTCATTGTCTCGGATGGCGCTTACGGAATTTTGGGATTTGAAGGCGATACCTCGGACCATCTTGGCGTGGCGCAGTGGTACGAACCTCACATCAAGGCGTGGAGTGAACGCGCGACGGGAGACACGACACTTTGGTTCTGGAATTCAGAAATTGGTTGGGCGGTCACGCATCCGGTGCTGGAACGCCACGGCTGGCGCTATGTCAACGCAAACATATGGAACAAGGGCAAGGCACATATAGCGGGCAATGTAAATACCGCAAAGATTCGTCGTTTCCCTGTCGTCACGGAAATATGCGTTCAATATGTTTTTGAGTCCCGCATCGATAATCTCACGCTACAGCGGTGGCTGCTTCGGGAGTGGAAACGAACGGGATTGACGCTGCGTAGCGCGAATGAGGCTTGCGGCGTCAAGGATGTTGCGGTGCGCAAGTACCTCGATCAAGGGCATTTGTGGTACTTCCCGCCACCGGAAATGTTTGTCAAGTTGGCGCAATTTGCAAACGAATACGGAAAACCGGAAGGCCGCCCCTATTTTTCACGAGATGGCGTTCGTTCCATGACATTGGAAGAATGGGCGTCGATGCGCTCAGTCTTTCAGTGTCCGATGGGCGTTACAAACGTATGGGAGCGCAATCCGCTCAGTGGGAGTGAGCGCGTGAAGGTGCCAGAAATCAGCGGAAAAGCCGCGCATCTCAACCAAAAGCCACTTGATTTGATGCGAATGATCATTGAGGCATCGAGCAAGCCGGGCCATGTCGTATGGGAACCATTCGGGGGATTGTTTTCCGCCTCGCTGGCGGCAATGCAAACCAGACGCAGGGCTTATGCTTGTGAATTGGATTCCACATACTTTCAGCTTGGGTTATCTCGGTTCAAGCAAATTGATTTGTTTTAGGCATTATTGAAGAACTCCGGCCCAAAAGCCGGAAATTCCTCGACACCCATTGAGGAGCCTGCGGCTCCGAATCAGGATTGCCTCGTTTGATCTCGCCGCGAACGGCGAGGGTTGCGCTTGGGCGCGTGTCCAACAACAGGCTGTCCTTCGTCGCGAATGTTGAAGTATTTTTCCAGTTCTCTCTGGAGGGCGAGACTGTCGCCGCGCGAGAGCAGGCGATTCCATGCGCCCACGGTCATGCCATGAAATTTGGTTTCATATACTTTGTTCTTGAATGCTTCAATTTCCGAATGGGCAATGCGATCCATCTTCGCAAAATTTGTATCGAGCCGGTAAGGGAATCGCGCAACCAATTGGCGCAGCATGGTCTGGCAACTTGAATTCGGCGCGTATTTCAGGCCGATGGCGCCCCATGATGAAACGAGTGCTTGTGCTTCGGAAAACTGCTCGGGTGTGCCTTGGAATTTGTACCCGTTGGTGTTTGTCTGTTGCAGGTTGTTTGTCCGATCCGCCGTGTCTTCCGGTTCAAGTACAAGATAATCTGGCGGGTTGTAATAGTGGTCATCCCGCGCTTTTGCAACAGAACCACCCGATACCACTGCGATATCAATGATTTTTGGCTTGCCAAAGATGAGAAATTCTGGCAGCCAAGCCAATATTGCAACATGCGTCTGATCGTGTGCAAAGTGTTTTTGACTGTCCTTGAATCGCGCGGTCATTTCAGTGGCAAGAGGAAACCATGCTTTGATTTCAAAGCCGGGCGTGGGTTTGACGGAACCAGAAAAAATTGTATCAGGAAACCCAGGGTCCTGTCGCTGCCATGTGCCAAATCCTTCAAACC
>JAITMU010000121.1 GCA_031277195.1 Gallionellaceae bacterium
GCCGTGTCGAAGCACGCCACCTGCGGCGCGGCGAAACGCTCCGCGCATAAATCCAGCCCCAACAAATTGCTCGGCATATGCAAGGGCGCAAGACAAATCAGCCCTTCCAGCCGCGCGCGCTCGGCAGCGTCCACCAAGCGCGCGGCATCGGCGATGTCGCCGCCGTGAACGAGGCGATGACCGATGATGTCCGGCTTTTCACCGGACAATTCCCGCATCAAGCCATCAAACGCCTCGCGCGGATCACGCACATGCTCATAACTAAAATTGCGTCGCGAGCCGTCGGGATGAAACAGGCTGGCTTTCACCGAGGAGGAGCCGCTGTTGAGGGTGAGGATGGTTTTCATAAGCGCATTGTCGCACGCTCAAAACGGCCACTTCCATTCATCTTCTTCCGGCAGGTCAACGCCGTATTCATGCGCGTAATTGCAACACTCAATCTGCCGGTCGCGCATTTTTTCCCTTACGTGCGCGCCGATGACGCGCAGCGCGGGGACGTGGTTGATCGCGTCCATCACGAGGCTGAAGCGGTCGATCTGATTCTCGATGGCGAGTTCCAGCGGCGTGTTGATGCTGCCTTTCTCCTTGTAGCCGCGCACGTGGATGTTGTCGTGATTGGTGCGGCGGTAGGCGAGGCGGTGTATCAGCCAGGGATAGCCGTGGAAGTTGAACATCACCGGCTTGTTGGTCGTGAACAGGCTGTCGAAATCGCTGTCGGACAAGCCGTGCGGATGTTCGCTTTCCGGCGTCAGTTTGTAGAGATCGACCACGTTGATGAAACGTATCTTGAGATCGGGGAAATGTTCGCGCAGCATCACCACGGCGGCCAGCGCCTCTTTGGTCGGGATGTCGCCCGCGCTCGCCATCACCAAGTCCGGCTCCGCGCCCTGATCGTTGCTCGCCCAATCCCAGATGCCGATGCCTTTGGTGCAATGCTCAATCGCCGAGTCGATGTCGAGGTATTGCAGATGTTTCTGCTTGTCCGACACGATCACATTGATGTAATTCGTGCTCTTGAGGCAATGATCCGCCACCGACAACAGGCAATTCACATCGGGCGGCAGATAGACGCGCGTGACCCGCGGGCTTTTGTTCAGCACCACGTCGAGGAAACCGGGGTCTTGATGAGTAAAACCGTTGTGATCCTGCCGCCAGACAGTGGAGGTAATCAGCAGATTCAGCGACGACACCGACGCGCGCCAGGGCACTTCGGCGGACATGGCGAGCCATTTCGCGTGCTGGTTGAACATCGAATCAATGACGTGAACAAACGCTTCGTAAGTCGAAAAAAATCCGTGGCGACCTGTCAGCAAATAGCCTTCGAGCCAGCCTTCCAGCGTGTGTTCGGACAGCATCTCCATCACGCGGCCATCCTGCGCCAACTCGCCGCCGTCGGCGTCTTCCGGCAGCATGCTGGCCATCCAGGTTTTCTTGCTGACCTGATACACGTCGTCCAGTTTGTTCGAGGTGGTTTCGTCCGGGCCGAACACGCGGAAGCGGCCTTCGTTGTCGCGCATCACGTCTCGCAGCAAACGACCCAGCGGTCGGGTGTTCTCCGCCCGTTCGATGCCGGGGCGCGGCACCGCTGCGGCGTAATCGCGGAAATCCGGCATGATCAGCGGGCGGCGCAACACGCCGCCATTGGCGTGCGGATTGGCGCTCATGCGGCGCGCGCCGACGGGCATCATGGTTTTCAATTCGGAAACCAGACCGCCATCGGCATCGAACAATTCCTCCGGCTTATAACTACGCAGCCAGTTTTCCAGTTGCGCGAAGTGCTCCGGCTTGCTCATGTCACCAAGCGGCACCTGATGCGCGCGCCAGAATCCTTCCACCTTGTGACCGTCCACTTCCTTCGGCCCTGTCCAGCCTTTGGGCGACCGCAGCACGATCATCGGCCAGCGCGGGCGCTCAACCTCACCGCCCGCGCGCGCTTGTTGTTGAATGCGGCGGATTTCCAATACGCAGGTTTCCATCACGAACGCCATTTGCGCGTGCATCGTCAGCGGGTCGTCGCCTTCGACGAAATGCGGCGCCCAGCCATAGCCCTTGAACAGGTCTTCCAGTTCTTCATGCGAGATGCGCGAAAGAATGGTCGGGTTGTTGATCTTGTAGCCGTTCAAATGCAGGATCGGCAGCACCGCGCCATCGCGCGCCGGATTGAGGAATTTGTTGGAGTGCCAGGAGGTCGCCAAGGGGCCGGTCTCGGATTCGCCGTCGCCCACCACCACGGTGACGATCAGATCGGGATTGTCGTAAGCCGCGCCAAAGGCGTGCGACACGCTGTAACCCAGTTCGCCGCCTTCGTGTATCGACCCCGGCATCTCCGGCGTGCAATGACTGCCGATTCCGCCCGGAAAGGAAAATTCCTTGAAGAACCGGCGCATACCGTCCAGGCTCTCGGATTTGTCGGGATAAGCCTCGCTGTACGCGCCTTCCAGATAAGTGGGCGCTAACACGCCCGGCGCGCCGTGGCCGGGTCCCGCCATGAAAATCGCATTGAGATCGTATTTGCCGATCAAACGGCTCATGTGGATGTAGCAAAAAGCGAGGCCGGGACTGGAACCCCAATGGCCGAGCAAGCGGCGTTTGAGGTGTTCCGGCTTGAGCGGTTCGCGCAGCAGCGGGTTGTCGCGCAGGTAGATCATGCCAGCGGCCAGATAATTGCAGGCGCGCCACCATGCGTTGAGTTTCAGGAGTTCGGTTTGGGACAGCGGGGTTGAAGTGGTATTCATGGTTCTCCTTGGAATTTTTGTCACAAGGGAGTCGCCGATGCGTATCACATCCGCCCCCTCTCCCCACTTGTGGAGAGAGGGCTGGGGTGAGGGGATACGTTCCAATGAACCCGCCAAAACCTCCCCTCACCCTAACCCTCTCCCCACAAGTGGGGAGAGGGAACTCCCAAGAGAGAGGGAATTTATAGCCGCACAGCGTTACGCGCTTATTTCACCACCGTATCAATCACCAGATTCACCCCGCTCGTCCCCGGCTTCAGCGTTGCGCTGACACCTTGCAGGTCGCCGGGTTGGGCGGTTGGTTCGCCGGATTTGGTGATGCGCGCCTTGACCACCACGCGGTCAAAGTTGGACAAGCGCATCTGCGGCATCATCGACATGCTGTCGTCCAGCGTGAACTTCAAAGGCAGGTCGCTCGCCTGTCCGCGCATCACGGCCAGCGGCATCGGCGGGCCGGATTCGGCGACCGCCACCACGAACAGCATGTCGCCAGCGCCGACCCTGGATTTCAGCGCGTCGGAGAGCGTCACCGTGCCGGTGATGCGTTCCTTGCCGGACGAAGCCGCAGGCGCGGGCGCTTCGCCGCCACCCATCGCACCGCCGCCTGCGCCAGCCATCGGCGCGCCCACATTGCCTTCCATCGGGATGCCGGGTTGCACGTCGATCGGCTTGTCGCCGCGCGCCAATCCTGCGCGGGCTTCCTGCAACGCCGCACCCACCCATTCCGCGTCCTCCGCTCCAACCATCGGCTGAAGTTTTTCCCAATATTTGACGGCAGCCGCGTAATCGTGACGCTCCATCGCGGCAGCGCCAGCCATCGCATTCGCTTTGATGTTGTTCGGATCCAGCGCCAGCGCCTTGTTGATGAACATGGTCGGATGACCGGCCAGCACCTGACCGCCCGCCATCGCCAGCATGTCAGCATAGTCAGCCCACAGCGCCGCTTCATTCGGAATCAGTTGCGTCAGTTTGTTGTAAACATTGGCAGATTGCTGATACGCCCCGGCTTGCATGTACGCGCGCGCCAGCGCCAGCAGGCTGTCCGGGTCTTGCGGATTTTTCTCGACACGCTGCTCCAATGCCTCTATTTGCGGGTTGCTCGACATGGGATTGGCGGCATCATCCTGAGCGCCGCCGGAATTGCGCTGCCAGAACACGCTGGGCTTGAATGACGCCAGCTTTTCCTTGTCATCAGGATCCATGATCGAATTGCCGGAAGCGTCAAACAAGTGCATCCGCGGCACGTTCCAGTAAATGACACCCGCGACCACCGGCATCAATACGATCACCGCGATCATCAGCGCCTTGTGCGAACGGCTCACCGGCGCTGCGGCTTCGGTTTCCTTCACTTCGTCGAGCAATCGCGCCTGCAACTCGCGCTTGCCCTGCTCGTAGGATTCCTGGGTCAGCAAACCGTTACGCAGGTCGGCATCCATTTCGGCGATCTGATCACGGAAAATTTCCAGGTTGGCCGCGTCGCGCACAACGCTGTTGTTCTTCACCCGGTTGCGCCACAGCGGCAACACCACAAACAGCAACGCCACCACCAGCAGCAGCGCACAGAAAATCAGAAAAGTAGTCATGCTTGAGTATCTTTGGTCATGTTGAGCAATGCGTCGGCGCGGCGTGTCGCGTCGGCGGAAAGGCCGGCTTCAGGCGTGAGGTTGCGGCGTTTGCGTATCTGGGAATAGAGGATGATCGCGCCGACAAGCAACAGCGCGAACGGCCCCAGCCAGAGGAACAGGGTGTAGCTTTTGAACGGCGGTTGATACATCACGAAATCGCCGTAGCGGGAAACCAGCCAGTCCTTGATTTCCTGATCGCTCTTGTCCTGCTTGATCAGTTCACGAATTTCCCGACGCATGTCCTGAGCGATGCCTGCGCGCGAACTCGCCAGCGATTCGTTCTGGCATTGAACGCAGCGCAAATCCGTCGCCAGCGCGATCAGGCGTTTTTCGACCACCGGGTCTTCCGCCAAATCCTTGGCCTCATCCGCCCATGCCGACAACGGCAACAGGCACAACAAGCTCAACATCAATAAACGTTTCATTCCGACCCGCCTTACGACTTGGCTTGCAGTTCTGCGATCAGCGGCAGAATCTTGTTTTTGAGATTTTCATCCGTCACCACGCCGACTTCCTTGTAGCGAATGATGCCCTGCTTGTCGATCACATAGGTTTCCGGCACGCCGGTCAGGCCGTAGTCGAGGCCGACGCGACCGTCGATGTCCATGATTACCAGCGCGTAGGGATTTTCGTGTTTGGACAACCAATCACTGCTGCGTTGATCGGCCAGCACGATCTCCTGCGGAGAAACCGTTTTTTGATCGGGAACAATCCTGATGAGTTGGTCGGGACTGAGCGCGAAATCACCGCGAATTTCCTTGTGGTTCAAACCGACCACCGGCACCGCGCCCGCGCTGCGCGCGTACCGAACCAGTCGCGGATGCTCGTCGCGGCACGCCACGCACCAGGTCGCCCAGACGTTGAGCATCCACACCTGGCCTTTCATGTCCGCGGGCGAAAACGTCCCGTCCGGCTTGTCCAGCACGGCCAGCTTGAAATCCGGCGCCTGCTTGCCGATCAAGGGCGAATCCGTCAGCAGGTGCGGGTCGCGCTGCATGCCCTTGTAGGAAACGTAGCTGAAGAATGCGATCAGCGCGACGCCGATCACAATAATGGTCGTGCGGTTCATGCTTTCACCTCGGTTGCCAGTTGCGGTTGTTTCTCGCCCACGCCCGCGCTTGTCGTCGGCACGGTCTTGTCAGCCTTGGCGTGAATGCGATAACGCCGGTCGGTAATCGCAAAAATGCCGCCCAGCCCCATGAAGACGCAACCTGCCCAGATCCAGTCCACGAACGGCTTGACGTACACGCGCACCGCCCAAGCGCCCTCGGTATTCGGAATCGGCTCGCCCAGCGAAACGTAACGATCGCCGAAGAAACCGGTGTTGATGTCCGCTTCGGTCATCGGCATGCCGGAGTTGTAATTGCGCTTTTCCGGGAACAGCACGGTCACCGGCTTGCCATCGCTGGTGCGAGTGACAGTGACCTTGCCCTGGAACGCCATGTAGTTCGGCCCTTCTTTTTCGCGCACGCCTTCAAAGCGGAACGTGTAGCCGCCCGCGTCCACGGTTTGACCGACGTTCATGCTGACATCGCGCTCGATTTCGTAGGCCTTCACCATGGTCACGCCGATGATGAATACGCC
>JAITMU010000131.1 GCA_031277195.1 Gallionellaceae bacterium
CCGCCCCTGGCATCAGTGGACGCCGAAAATGCTGGATGACGTGTTGTTTTACGGCGTGCTGGGCGTGGTGATTGGCGGGCGGCTGGGCGAAGTGCTGTTTTACAACCCTGGCTATTACTTCAGCCATCCGCGGGAAATTCTCGCCGTCTGGAACGGCGGCATGTCATTTCACGGCGGCTTCATCGGCGTGATGGTCGCCGTCGCGCTGTACGCGCGCGCGCGCAAACTGTCCTGGCTGCCGCTGATGGATTTCATCGCACCTTTGGTGCCGCTGGGGCTGGGCGCGGGACGCATCGGCAACTTCATCAACGGCGAATTGTGGGGTCGCCCGACCGATGTGCCTTGGGCGATGATTTTTCCCAAAGTGGACAATGTGCCGCGCCACCCCTCGCAGTTGTACGAATTTGCATTGGAAGGGATCGCGCTGTTCCTGCTGCTCTGGCTGTATTCCGCCAAACCGCGCCCAGCCGGTGCCATCTCCGGCCTGTTCCTGATCGGCTACGGCAGTTTCCGTTTTCTCGGTGAATTCACCCGCAATCCCGATGATGGCGTTTTCGGCTTGATGACATTCGGCGTCAGCATGGGGCAATGGCTGTCGTTGCCGATGGTGCTGGCGGGAATCGCCATGATGGTGTGGGCATATCGGAAGGGGCGTTCATAGGTTGCGGTGAGCAAAGCGAACCGCAACGGGCTAACTCCCGAATACCGCAAAGCCACGGAATGCAATCCGCAATGCTGTGGAATGTGATCCGCAGGGTCGCGGAATGTGATCCGTTGCGGTTCGCTTTGCTCACCGCAACCTATGTCCTTGCATTGACACCCCCCTTTTACCTCACCGATACTCCAAACCCGCATTCATTAAGGATTTTCACCTTTGGACGACCTTTCACTGGGCGCGCTGCTGTTTGCCCTGGCTGTGATCCTGATTTGTTCCGGCTTCTTCTCCTCTTCCGAAACCGGCATGATGGCGTTGAATCGTCATCGGATGAAACATCTGGCGCGCAAGGGCAACAAGCGCGCCAAGCTCACCGAAAACCTGCTGGCGCAAACCGACAAGCTGCTCGGTTCGGTGCTGTTCGGCAACACGTTGCTCAACACGGCGGCGGCGGCGTTGACGCAAATCATCGTGTTGCGTCTGGTCGGTGCGAGCGAATGGTGGATGGTGATTGGCACGCTGGCGATTTCGTTTGTGATCCTGATTGTCAGCGAGATCATGCCGAAGATCATCGCCGCCAGTTATCCGGAACGGGTGGCGCTGTTTTCCAGTTATCCGCTGTCTTTTCTGGTGCGGCTGTTTCATCCGGTGGTGTCGGTCGCCACCGCCATCGTGCATTACATCCTGTGGCTGTTCCGCATCAAGGTGCAGACCGATCAGAGCCAGTCCAAATTGAGCATGGAGGAATTGCGCATGCTGGTGCTGGAATCGGAGCAGTTTTTGCCGCGCAAGCATCAGGGCATGCTGCTCAATCTGGTGGACATTGGCCGCGCGGCGGTGAATGACGTGATGGTGCCGCGCAATCGCATCGAGGCGCTGGATCTCGACATTGAGCCGGAACGCTTGCGCGAACAGTTGGTGACGAGCCACCACACGCTGCTGCCGGTGTGCGAAGGCGGGCTGGACAACATCGTCGGCATTTTGCATGTGCGCCGCGCGCTGACGCTGATGCAGCGGCCTGAGTTCGATGCCGATGATGTGCGCGCGCTGCTGCACGAGCCGTATTTCATTCCATCCGACACCTCGCTGCTGACGCAGTTGCAGCACTTTCAGGAGCGCCAGATTCGCTTTGGTCTGGTGGTGGACGAATACGGCGAGTTGCTCGGTTTGGTGACGCTGGAAAACATCCTGGAAGAAATCGTCGGCGATTTCACCACGCAGTCGCCCGCGCAGGCAGGCAAGTTTTTGCGCCACGAGGACGGCAGTCTGCTGGTGGAAGGCAGCACGCCGCTGCGCGATTTGAACCGGAAACTGGGTCTGCATTTCCCGCTCGATGGCGCAAAAACCTTGAACGGCTTGATTCTGGAACACCTGGAAGATATTCCGGAAGCGGGCAGCAGTCTGAAAATTGCGGGCTATCCGATTGAGGTCATCAGGATGCAGGATCGGGTGGTGAAGATGGCGAAAATTTTTACTGCCCGGCACGAATAGTTCGCGCGCCGCATCTGACAGGGCAGACGACATGCTTTCATTTCTGCAATTCTCCCCGCCTGCGTTCATCGGCCTCTGCGCCCTCGCGGGTCTGCTCGTCGGCAGTTTCCTGAATGTGGTCATCCATCGCCTGCCCAAAATGATGGAGCGCGATTGGCGCGCGCAGTGCGCCGAACTGCAAGGCGCGGAGCCACCGATCATGCCGCGCTACAACCTCGTGCTGCCGCCGTCTGCGTGCCCGCATTGCGAGCGGCGGATCGGCGTGCTGGAGAACATTCCCCTCGTCAGTTATCTCGTTTTGCGCGGCAAGTGCAAAGGCTGCGGCGCGCGCATCTCGCCGCGCTATCCGCTGGTGGAAGCGGCGAGCGCTTTGCTTGCCGCTGCGGTCGCCTGGCATTTCGGTTTTGGCACGGCGGCGCTGGCGGCGTTGCCCTTCGTGTGGGCGCTGATCGCGCTGACGGTGATCGACTACGAAACCCGCCTGCTGCCCGACGCCATTACCCTGCCGCTGCTGTGGCTGGGTTTGCTGGTCAACCTGTTTTCCGTTTACGCGGATACGCGCAGTGCGGTGATCGGCGCTGCGATGGGTTATCTTGCGCTGTGGAGCGTGTACTGGCTGTTCAAGTTGGCGACCGGCAAGGAGGGCATGGGCTATGGCGATTTCAAATTGCTGGCGGCCATCGGCGCCTGGCTGGGTTGGCAAGCGCTGCCTTTGGTGATTTTACTGTCTGCGCTGGTGGGGATCGTGGCGGGTCTGTTTTTGATTATCGCCAGACGTCAGGGGCGTCATGTGCCGATTCCATTCGGCCCCTGTCTTGCGGGTGCGGGCATGGTCGCGCTGTTCTGGGGGCCGATGCTGACGCAGGGTTATCTGGCGTTCATCCAACCATGAGTGCGATCAAGCGCATTGGCCTGACCGGCGGCATCGGCAGTGGCAAGACCACGGTGGCGTCGCTGTTCGCCAAGCGGGGCGTGACGGTTATCGACAGCGATGCAATCGCGCATGAACTCACAGCATCAGGCGGCGCGGCGATTGCCGCGATTCGCGCGGCATTCGGCGATGAATATGTGACGGATGAGGGCGCATTGAATCGCGCCGGAATGCGTCGGCTGGTGTTCTCCGATGCGGATGCGAAACGACGGCTGGAAGCCATCCTGCATCCCATGATTCGCGCGCGCACATTGGCGCTCGCCGATGCGGCGGAAGGCGCGTATGTGTTGCTGGTGGTGCCGCTGTTGTTCGAGCAGGCAGATTTTCGTGAACTGGTGCAGCGCGCGCTGGTGGTGGATTGCGCGGAAGAAACGCAGCGCGCGCGCGCAATGGCGCGCAACGGTTTGAGCGAGTCCGAGGTGCGCGCCATCATGGCCGCGCAGATTTCGCGCGCGGAACGTCTTGAGCTTGCCGATGACGTTATTGTCAACGACGGCGGAATGGATGCGCTGGATGCGAAAGTAGCTTCTTTGCATTGCTTCTACATGACTCTCGATTGAGGTTGTCCGTAGGCTGGGTTGAGCAACGCGAAACCCAGCATGGCGATGTCAAACCGGTGCGGATTGCTGGGTTTCGCCTGCGGCTCAACCCAGCCTACGGTTCTTCAGTTACTTCGATTGAAACACTATTGTTGGCTCAAGTTAATTGACGGTGCGCCCCGGTTCACCCTATATTGTCCGAAGTTTTCCGTTCTTTGCCCGGGGCTTGGCACAGTGATCACTTATGACTTCCCGTTGAACGAACGTATTCGCACCATGCTGCGCCTGGAGGGACTGTATGCGCGCATGGCGCGTTTCACTTCGCAGTCAGAGCCTTGCGATCACCAGGCTGCGATGAGCGTATTGTTTGAAATCCTCGAAGTTGCCAGCCGCGCTGAACTGAAGGCGGACATGCTGCAAGAGCTGGAGCGTCAGCAGCGTCATCTTTATTCCCTGCACGATAATCCGCAAATTTCCGAAAGAGCGTTGAGCGCCATCCTCGACGAAATCGAAAATGCGCGCAGCGCGTTGTTCGCGATGAGCGGCAAGGTCGGTCAGCATCTGCGCGAAAATGAATGGCTGATGGGCGTCAAGCAGCGCGCTGCGATTCCGGGCGGCACCTGCGAGTTTGATCTGCCATCCCTGCACTACTGGCTGAATCAGGATGTCGAACTGCGTCGCCAGTGCATCAACGCATGGCTGGAACCGATGCTGCCCGTTTCTGCGGGATTGAGCATTCTCCTCAAATTGCTGCGCGGCGGCGGCAAGACATTGCGCTTCGTTGCGCATCACGGAAATTTCCAGCAGATGCAGGGCGGGCGGGTGGCGCAGATGTTGCGCGTCAGACTGGATAGCGAACTGCCGTGCATTCCCGAAGTGAGCGCGAACAAGCATGTGCTCAATATCCGCTTCCTCATTCCCAGCTATGCCGGCAAGAGCGTGCAGTACGAAGACGACGTGGATTTCGATCTGACTTTTTGCTCGTTATGAATACCGCGAAGAACCCGCCCGTTGTCGCGTGCCCGCAGTGCGGCACGGAAATCGTCTGGAGTACGAACAACCCCTGGCGTCCGTTCTGCAGCGAGCGTTGCAAGCTGATTGATCTGGGACACTGGGCTAACGAAGGCTACCGCATCCCCGGTGACGAACCGCCGCTGGATCAGGTGGGCGATCCAGCTTCGTAGGGCGGGGCTTGCCCCGCGCGGTACGA
>JAITMU010000105.1 GCA_031277195.1 Gallionellaceae bacterium
GCTACCCACCCCCCATCCTGGGCGCAATCAATTTCCCGATCTCTCTCGGCAACATCGCCAACTGTCCCGCCGCTTGCGCCGCAATCACTTCGCCTGCTAACCCCGCCGTCAGCAAACCGCGCGTGCCATGCGCGAGGCTGCAATACAAGCCTCGTTGAACTTCCCCGGCCAATGGCGCAGCGCCGGGTGCGGAGCAGCGCACGGCGGCGCGGCCTGACAGGGTTGTCATCTCCAGATCACCGAGTGCTGTGCGCAGGGCGGGCGCGCAGGCGGTGAGCTTTGCCAGATTGTCGGCGTGATCGGCGGCGCGCACGTCCAGTCCTTCATCGTCGAATCCGTGCGTCGCGCCGGTGATGTGCGCGCCGTGCAGGGCGGGGGAGCAATAGCCTGCGCCGCACACGACGGCGCGCAGCGCGCGGCTGGCTTGGGTTGCGGGAATCAGGCTGATCTGGCCGCGCACGGCGGTGAGTGGAAAATCGGCGAATTGCGCTAACTGCAATGCGGATTGCGCGCAGCAGACGACGGCGATTTCGGCTTCCATGTTCCAGCCGTTGCCCGATACGCGCCAGCCTGCGTCGGTGCGTGTCAGCGCGGTCACTTCGCGCCGGTAGTGGCGTTCTGCGCCGCTGGCGAGGCGTTCGCACAGCGCGGGCGGAACCACCCAGCCGCCAGCGGGAAACCACAGTCCGCCATAGCTCATCGCAACACCGGCCAGCGCGGAGGCTTCTGCCGCATTGACGGCGCGCAGCAGGTGCGGCGGCCATTCGCGCGCGGTCAGGCGCGAGATGCGGCGTTCTTCATCGGGCGAACATGCGAGTTGCAGCAGGCCGCATTCGCCGCGCACTTCGTCATCGACCGGCAACACTTCATCGAACAGCGCCAGCGCGTGACCATAAGCGGCCAGCACGAGGCGGTGCAGGGGATGATCGCTCGCGCCGAAACGCGCGTGGAGAATGCCGAGCGGATTGCCTGAGGCGGCGTCGGCGAGATGCGGCGCGCGTTCCAGCAGGGTGACGCGCGTTCCGCGCTGCGTCAGCGCATGTGCGACGGCACAACCGGAGACGCCACCGCCGATGATGATGGCGGTTTTGGGCGGGCGGCATAAAGCCCCTCTCCCCTCGTGGGAGAGGGGTTGGGGAGAGGGGGATAGCATGCCGCGCAGCATGTCGCGTTTGCGCTCGAAACCGGCGGCACGTTCCACGATAAAACCGGCTTGCTGCAAGCCGCGCCGCACCCAGCCTGCGCTGGTGTAGGTCGCCAGCGTCGCGTTGGATCGCGATGCGCGCGCGAGCGTATCCAGCACGGGTTGCGCCCACATATCGGGATTTTTTGCGGGCGAAAATCCGTCGAGAAACCAGGCGGCTATGGCCGCTTCCGGCAGGCTAGTCAAGGCTTCCATCACGTCGCAACAGGCCAGCGTCAGGCGCACTTTTCCAGCGGCGAACGTCCAGCGATTCCAGCCGGGCACGCGCCGTTGCCAGCGCGTCAGCAGCGGTTCCGCATGAGTGTGCAGTTCAGGCCACAGCGCGAGCGCGGCGCGCAAATCTTCCAGCGTCAGCGGGAATTTTTCCACGCTGAAAAAATCCAGACTCGCATCGGGCGGCGCGTGATTTTCAAATTCGCGCCAGGCGCAGAGGAAGTTCAAACCCGTGCCAAAACCGGTTTCGCCAATCGTGAAACTTTCGCCGGATTGCAGCGCGGCAAAGCGTTCCGCCAGCCGGTTGCCGTGCAGAAACACATGGCGCGTCTCCTGCAAGCCGGAGTCGGCGGAAAAATAAACGTCATCGAAACGACGCGAATACGGCAGGCCGTTTTGCCAGGTGAGCGGCATGGTGGTTGGGGGTGTCCTTTGTGGTTAAAGTCTGCCGTCATTCCAGCTTGTAGGTTGGGGTGCGCGAAGCAAACCCCAACACCTCACGGAACCTAGGCGGATACCCATCCCCACCCTCACCCTCCCCTTGAAGGGGAGGGGATTTGAGAGGAGGGAAGTGGCTCAATAAAAACGCCCCAGAGTATACACAGAGCGCGGGTTTGCCCCCTCATTATGCTAGAATGCGCGCCCTTCAAATTCCTCCAAGGTCGCTTTTCATGTCCCGCGCGCTCCGCAACATCGCCATCATCGCCCACGTTGACCACGGCAAAACCACGCTGGTTGACCAACTCCTGCGCCAATCCGGCACCTTCCGCGACAATCAGAAAATAGATGAGCGCGTGATGGACAGCGGCGATATTGAAAAGGAACGCGGCATCACGATTCTGGCGAAGAACACTGCGATCAAATACGGCGACACGCACATCAACATCGTTGACACGCCCGGACACGCGGACTTCGGCGGCGAAGTCGAGCGCGTGCTGGGTATGGTGGATGGCGTGGTGCTGCTGGTGGATGCGGTGGAAGGGCCGATGCCGCAGACGCGCTTCGTCACCAAAAAGGCGCTGGCGCTGGGCTTGCGCCCCATCGTGGTGGTCAACAAGGTGGATCGCCCCGGCGCGCGCCCGGATTGGGTGGTGAATCACACGTTTGATTTGTTCGACAAGCTGGGCGCGAC